>CBFDBV010000235.1:0-7507 GCA_965603135.1 uncultured bacterium | reverse complement strand
CGTAGTAGCGGTCGAAGTACCGCGCGAGGAAGTACACCCCCAGCAGCGGGAAGGTGGTGTGATTGAAGGCAACCAGCTCGGTGGTCTCGGGACTGGCGAGCGTCTTCCAGTAGTACACGTGCCGGGTCAGGTCGTGACAGGTGCTGAGCAGGGCGTTGGTGCAGGTGAAGCGGTCCTCAGCGCTGAAGGCCGGGCACTCCTCGATGAAGTCCCACATCGAGCCGATCCACTCGGAGGAGGTCTCCTCAGGCCAGTAGACGCGGAACTGCCTTCCGGTGGGAGCGGGGTAGTACTTGAGCAGGTTGGGATCGCGGGCGTAGTCGCGGTAGCGCTCAGCGCAGGCCAGCAGAATCCTCTTGGCGCGCTCAGCGTACACGAGGTCGCCGGTGTCCTGGTACTTCCTGGCCGCCTGCCAGAAATCCTTGAGCCAGTACTTGCTGAGCTTCTTGTTCAGGAGCTTCTCGCGCGCCTCCTCGTCGAGCTGGCTGCCGTTGGATATCTCCAGGATCCACTCGTCAATGCTGAGGCTATTGCCCGCTTGCAGCCGTTGCAGGAGGGCCTCCACGCCGCGCTCGGCGCCGGCCAGGTCCGAGGCCCCGATGAGCAGGACGTTCTTGCCCAGGGGACAGTCGTGCGGCTCCGGGATGGTCTGCAGGATGTACTCGCCGGGCCCGGGGCGCAGGGCATTGACGGTCTGATAGCGGTTGAGCCACATCCGCTCGATGACGAAGTTGTTGTTCAGATTGCCGATGGCGATTGTGGTTTCGTCAGAGGCAAGCGCCTCCTCGCCCTTCGTCTCGACAGCCAGGTTCGCGCCGCTCAGCCGCTCGATCTCGGTCGCCAGCCTCATCCCCACGTCGTGCCACTGCTTGTCATCCGGCACCACGATGTGCGCCGCAGGCTTCCCGTCCGCCACCAACGGCGTGTGCAGGTGGGGCTGATGCACCTTGTCGAGGGCGGCAAAGCCCAGGGCGACGAGGGCCATCCGCTGGTCGTTCTCGTCCATCACCGTCAGCGCCAGGGAGAAGTCGTCCACCACATAGCGGCAGGTGCCGGTGTGCAGGGTCTTGACGTAGACCTCCGCGTGAGTTGTGCCCTCAGGGGCCTGGCCCAGCACCTGATAGCGGGCCCAGTCCCCGCCAGGCGTGCTCCTGTCCAGGTGGAGGTTCGTTATCTCATTTGAGGGCAGGAAGCGCAGTTGCAGCCAGGCGACGTGCGCGCCGGAACGCTCGAGGCACTTCGCCCAGCAGGAGGCCACGTACCAGGCCCCAGCCTCCGCCTCCACCCTCTGCTTGAGGCCGGAGCCGGCCTTCGTCTCGGAGGTCCGCTCCCCGCCGACCTCGTCAATGATGAGCATCGCACGCTTGCCGGCATGCGCCTCCTCGACCGGATGTCTGTCAAGCTGCTCGGTCTCGCCGCCGTGGAGCTGCCAGGCGGTGGGCATCTGCCCATCCTCGCCCGCCTCGAAACCGGGGTTGGTCAGCAGGTTCTCCTGGCCCCAGGCCAGGCAGCAGACAAATGACAGGGCGATGCTCGTTGCGAGCAGGCCCAGGGGCCGATTCATGGCCGTCCCTCCAGCGCTGCGTCCGAAACGTCCGAGGTGACCGGTCGCCATGCCTTTCCGCGCACGTCATAGCAAGTCCTGCAACTTGGGGAACGGCACGGACGGCCGCGGCCTTGCCGCCGACGGAGAAGGTGGCTTCGTGGCAGAACGTGGCAGGGCGGCCTCATCATCGCTGCGAACTGAGCGGTGCCGTTCTCGATACCGTCTCGGCCGCAAGGGCCATCAGTGCTGCGGGAGCGCCTCGTAAGCGCGCGGCTCGAAGCGGAGCCACTTGTCCTCCATCGGCTTCCAGATGAGCACATTCCTCGAGTTGGCGTAGAGCGGCCCCGGAGACAGCCTGTCATTGAGCACCGCGATGTAAAAGGTGACTTCCAGGCTGTCGAGGTCCATCTCCTCGCCGATGGGATAGACGGCCATCTTCGGCGAGTACCACTGCCGGTAGATGCGCTTGGTGTGCGTGCCATCGCTCACTTCGACGATGTCAGTGCGCACCACGGTCTGGCCGCCACCCATTGCTACACCAACCGGAATGCTGGTGGAGGGCAGGTCAATGAGCGTGGCGCTCTCGTATTTGTCGCCGGTGTGGCTGGTGAAGGTCCCGACCACCTCGCCATCGTGAAGCTGACCGGGGTCTATGTCGTCTACCAGGTAGTCATAGACGATGTTGATGGGATCGGCGAGCTTGGCGAGCTGGAGCACCGCCTTGCCCGCGGTGTCTCCCAAGAGCCCGGTTGCCACTGCTTCCGAGGCCGTGTCCACGGCCTCGCTGACGAGGTCAAGCGGATCATACTCGGTGCTGCACTCCGAGCGCCAGAAGAGGCCGGGGACGACGCCCAGCACTAGCTCGTCCACCACCACCTCGTCGTGTCCCTGGACGGTGTGATAGAGCATGCCCATCGAGGCACTGAACTCGCCGAACTGCGCTGAGACCTTGTAGCTGCTTGACGTGAGGCCGAAGAAGTCGAAGCCCGGCCAACTCTCTATCATCGCCCAGGTGACGGCGTCAAAGCCCAGGGACGCGTGCTTCTGGGTGATCTTGGCCATGCTGAGGTTGACGGTTGCCGTCTGCTCGGCGCCGAGGGTGCCGCTCATGGCCCGGCCGCTCACGTAGTGGCGCTTGCGACTGACCACCTGGTAGTTGCGCCCGGCCTCGACTTCGGCTATCACGTAGTGGCCGTCATTGTCCGTCCCCGCGCTGCGTGGTGCGCCGTTGAGCCAGACCTCCGCCCCGGTGACCTTGTGCCCGTCGTGGTCAGTCACGTTTCCCTCGATGGTACCCCGTGGCTTGCGGGGCAGGGTCATGTCCACGTGGTATTCGCCCTTTTCGTCGCGATGGACGTCGTTGGTAATCGTCTGCGTCTGGAAGGCGTACGCGCCGCCGGTGATCTCGCAAGCGCCCGGGGGCACGTTGGGGAAGTGCAGGTGCTGCTGCTGAGCGTACGGGTACACGTAGGAGTCATCAAGGGTCCCGCGGCTCGTCTCCTCGGTGTGCTTCAACTTCCCGCTGGCCGGCTCGAACACCGGCTCGCCGGTCTCCCCGTCGAGCAAGCGCACGATGACGTCCACGGGCTGCTCCAACTCGACGGTCGCCTGAGTCACCTGGTGGTTGCGCACGGTGAAGCCGCCCGTGGCGTGCTGCTCGGCGTACTTGGGCTCCGGGTAGGCCCGAGAGGCCCACAGGTCCCTCGCGTCGTAGTCGCCCGCCGGCACGTCGGCTATCTCAATGACGCCGCTGGCATCGCATCTGCTGAAGTAGAGCCCGGGCAGGTGGATGTGCGCCCTGCTGACGCCCGCTCCGGTGTCTTTGTCCTTGACGGTGACTCTAAGCGTCCCTCCCGGCTCCCGGACGTTGAAGGCGATCGAGCAGGTGTTGTTATCGCGGTCCAGGTCGGCGAAGCTGTCGTCGGGATCAACTGCGAAGGTGAGCGTGTGCCGGCCAACCGCCACGTTGGTCAGGTCCACGGGCACGGTCAGGAAGCCCCCGCACACCTCCGGTCCCCGCCGCTGGGCCGGCGCTGTGTAGCCGAACCACTGCGTCTCTTCGTTTCGGAGGCGACGCGTATCGTCAATGAGCGGAATGACCTGCCGCCAGATCTCCTGGTCGTCGAGTCGAGCCACCACTGGAACCTCGGCGAAGAAGTTGGCCCGACGCGGATTGCCCACGATGAGGCGGGCCTCAGCGGGCCGTTGCACCAGGCCCGGCGCCGCGATAGGCGTGTTGGCATACAGCTTCGGCGTGCCCAGGATCGCCAGGTCGTTGTAGCCGATGACCAGCGGCCGTCCGTCCAGCCGCTCAACGCGCATCTGGTCCTCCTGCTCGTGAGCGCCGGAGACCTCGTACTCAAGCTCCGCCACGTTGTTGTCCTCGTTCGCCTCGTCTATCTTATTGCCAGGGTCCACGATTACCCGAATGGTCTTCCGCCCCAGAGACGAGTGCATCTCCAACAGCTTGCCACGATCGAGGTCCTCTACGTGCAGCACCGGCGGCTCCCAGCCCTCCTCAGGCCTGAACTCGTACTTCAGGCGCGGCATTCGCAGGCTGATGTCCAGCTCGTCATCGCGCTCGACCATCGGGCGCATATGCTCTGACTCGTCGTGATCCACGTAGTGCACCACGACCCCGTCCGCGATCACGTCCACCTCGAGGTCTCCGAAGTACTGCGACGCGTTGTTGCGGATGCTCACCTCAGGCCTGACCGTCTGGTGGTACTGCCGACAGCGGTAGACCACCTGCCCCTCGCGTTCGTAGGCCATATCGTCACTAAGGCTCACCAGCGGCTGCAGGTCCGGCTTGCCGCCTTGCTGTTGCCAGTCCTGCGCGGGCTGGTCGGGCTGACCCTCACCGGTATCTCCTCCGGTGGCGATGGTTGTGGAGCCGCCGCCGACCGCCGGCTCATTCTGCAACACGGCCCCGCCGCTGACGCGGGAGTAGTAGATGCGCTCGGCGTTTTCGGGGTACTCGCCACGCTTCTTCCCCTTGATGATCACGTGTGCGGTGCCGTCGGGCGCAATGGCCAGCGCGATCATGTTGTTGAAAAGCTGCTGGAAGTCGGCGGCCTCGGTCTGCGAGCCGGGTCGCACGATGTCCAACTCCTGCCCCAGGCCCGTTGGTGGCAGCCAGCGGAACCACAGGTTGGGGTCGTCGCCCTCCTTGCCCGCGTACGCCACACCGACCGCGCCGGCGCCGCTGGAGGCGAGCTGTTGGTCATAGACCTTCCTGTCGTCCACCGCCATCTCCCACGTCTGCCACTGGGCCTCCTGTGTGGCACCGATCGGGGCGTGGCTGACGAAGATCTTTCCACGGTCCTCGCGGCCCGTCCCCTCCCAGCACATCCACACGGTCTGCCGCGGCCAGTCGAGCGCGTAGCCCACGTCGGACTTGCGCGTCGGGCCACCGCTGTGTTCGGTGCTGAAGCCCTCGGGCTGGTAGACCCACGAAGACGGCTGCATCGGGTCGGCGCCCGCCGGACACGAGCCGACCGCCACGACCCCGCCGGTCGCGTTGACGCGGTTCTCGCCGAGAATGTGCAGCGCCCCGGTCCGGCCCAGAATCAGCCGCCCGGGCGGACAGGAGGTGCGCGTCTCATGGCGCTGGGGCAGCTCCATGGTCTCCCAGGCGCCACCCGACAACCGCCCGAAGATCGGACGGGGACCAGGGTCCCAGGCGATGAGATTCCCTGCGCCATCGAAGCCCAGCTCCACGGGTTTTTCGAGCTGGTCGTCCGGGATCTCGACCGGCGTTGACCACGAGCCGCCCGACCACAATACGTAGTACCTGTGCCCCCAGTTCTTGAGCAGCAGAGCGAATTGACCGTTGCGGCCCGCGAGGTCATAGAATTCGTACCCCTGCCAACGCTCCTCCTCGGGCGGCAGTGGCACCTCAGCGTCCGACCAGGCCCCGCCGGAACTGAGCAGCGACCACAACACCGTGTCGCCGTCCTGCTTGCCGACGTACACGATCATGACACGCCCCTGGCCGTCTGCGGCGATCAGCGGCCGCCTGTTCACCGGCTTGACCTCTAGCGGCGAGATCGGGTCCAGCACCGTCGCCTGCCCCTGGGCCAGTATCGTGCCAGGCAGCAGTAAAATGAGCAGAGCTATGATGAAATGCGTGCCCGCCAGGTGTTTCATTTGCCTGCGTCTCCTTGTGCTGTGATAATGGGTCCGTCCCGCAGT
Organism: uncultured bacterium; assembly: GCA_965603135.1. GTDB lineage: Bacteria > Armatimonadota > Zipacnadia > Zipacnadales > UBA5352 > CBFDBV01. The sequence continues at coordinate 1,767 of CBFDBV010000235.1, read as the reverse complement.
CTGATGAACGAGAGGGTATTATGCGCTTTTCGGGTCGCAAGCGCAAGCCGGTTTCCTGCGTCGTGGAGCGACCAAGGGCAAGCTACAGGTCTCCGGGCAGGCCAGGGCCTGATGTGCTTCCGTGGCACGCCCATTCGGGAACTCCCTGCCGACAGAGGTGCGCCCAGCCTCGCGGAGAAACGAAGCTGCGGGGCGAGCGTGTTGCTCGTGCTCTCGCCGCAGACAGCGGTCTCGCCGGGCTGAGGCCGCCGCGGCACGGAGGTGAAGCGCTGTGCATAGAGCCTTACGGCTGTCGCTGTCAGTCCTCGTTATCTGCCCATCCATCGGACTCTGCCAAGACGCAGGCCCGAAGCGGCCGGACGAGGTCGTGTGTCCCCGCGTTGACAGCACGCCCCAGCTCGACGGTGTCCTCGATGACGAGTGCTGGACGGGTGCGGCGGTCATCCAGGACTTCACTCCACCGCTGTCCGCTGAGCCCGCAAACAAGCCGATGCGGGCGCTGCTGTGCTTCGATGACGAGGCCTTGTACGTGGGCGTAGTATGCTCGGAGCCGCATCCCGAGCGCATCAAGACCGGCGCGGCCGATGGCTCCAACAGCGTCTGGCAGGACGACTGCGTGGAGATATTCCTGCGCACCACCGGCAGCTCCCTGGAGTTCGATCAGTTTATACTCAACGCCGCCGGTGCGCGGCAGAGCGTGCGGGTGCGCCTCGCCGGCCGAGAGCAGTGGGAGCCGAGCTGGCGCGGGGCCGCCAATATCGGTGATGACACCTGGACCGCGGAGATGGCGATCCCGTTCTCGGACCTGGGCATCGAGACGCCGCAGCCGGGCTTCATGGCGCAACTCAAAATCGGCCGTGAGGACAATGCGGGCGAGGGCACAAAGCTCTCGACGTGGCCGCCCAGGTCTCCCTACGGCAAGGCCGCCGAGGGCTACGGCAAGCTCTACTTCGGGAGCGCGAACCTGCTGCCCAACCCCGATATGTCGCTCCAGGAGGATGGAGCGGTCATTGCGTGGGGCTTCCACGAAGACGATGCGCCGCTGTTCTCCTCGGTCCAGGACCAGGGCCACCAGGTGATACGCTGGGAGACGCCGGGGCGGTACTCAGTCGCCCAGCAAAGCCTGCGCCTGAAGCCCAACGGCTTCTATCGGCTGGAGGCCCTCGTGCGGGGCACCGCCGGGGTCTACCTGCGCGCGCGCACCTATGAGCGCAAGGGCTCCGAGAGCCGGCCGTTCAGCGTCTACACCCGGCCCAGCGAGGAATACGTGCACTACCAGGTGGCCTTTCCGACCGGCGAGGAGGGCACGGCCCTCATCATCATCGGCAACACCGAGGCCCTCGGCAAAGGAGAGGTCTTCATCGCCGATTTGACGGTGGCCCAGGAGATCGGGTACGAGGACGCCGGGCCGGCGATTCCCATCGCCGCCGGTCAGACGCTGTACCTCACTGACATCGCCATCGCTGACTGCAAGTCCCTGCGTGGGTTCGTGGTCGGGCCGGTGGATGGGAGGCTGGACTCGTACAGGTGGGATGGCGGGGTTTGGGAGTACGGCATGCCCAACGCGGGCGCGGGCGTCTACTACGACTTCAGCAATGGCGACGGGCTGCACATTAAGCTCGCCGACAACGGCGGCGTGGACGCCATCCAGATTCGCAACGGCGCGCGGGTGAAGCTGTACCGCAACTGCACCTCTTACTACGAGCCGGGCAAGGGTGTGCTCATCTGGGACTTCACCACCGGCGCAAAGAACTCCCGGGCGCTCTT
>CBFDBV010000234.1:0-7554 GCA_965603135.1 uncultured bacterium | reverse complement strand
CCAGGGTCGCTGCGGCCGGCACCTCGCTGAGCACATGCTTGCCGCCTTCGAGCGCCTCGATCGCACATGGCACGTGGACCGGAAGCGGCGTCGCGACCACGATGGCGTCCACGTCCGCCTTGCACAGCACCGAGTAATCCTCGAAGTGCATCGGCACATCGTTCTCTTCGGCGACCTGCTGGGCACGGCCGGGCTGCACATCGCAGACCGCGGCCAGCTCGCAGTCCTTGTGATTGCCGAAGACCCGAACGAAGCCCATCCCGCGACCGAGACCTGCTACGCCGACTCTAAGCGCCACGGCAGTTCCTCCTCACAAAGGTCATGCTCTCGCAGCCTGGAGTGAATGGCTGGCGCGACTCTTGGCCGTCGGCTGTCTGACCTCCTTCCCTGGCTGCGTCTGTCGTGATGTCGCCGCAAGGAGTGGAGCGCAAGCGCTCCGCTGGGGCCGGGTGGTTCTTGCGCGGTCGCCTGCGCTCGGACCTACGCGAAACGGCACACGCGGCAGCGGGGTCGTGTGCCGTACCGCCGTTGTGTGCCGTTTGCTGTTGTCGCTGTTGTGGCTGTCGTAGCCGCAGTAAGCGGGCCCGCCCTGGGAGGGCGGGCCCACTTGAGCTGGAGGTTACATCAAGGGTCTTCGGACCGACTGAGCGGCGTCACCACCCTTCTCGCCCGTAGCCCCAGCCATTGTAGTGGCTGTCGTGGTTGGGCGGATTGCGCCCGTAGCGCTGGCGGTGCCAGTAGTTGTACCAGTTCTGGTCCAGGTATTCTGTGAAGTGTTGGTGCTTGACTTGCCACTGGCGCGTGCCGTTGTACGGGTGGTTGATCAGGAACGCCTGGTACCGCGTCTGGAGCTTGCTCCACTTCTGGTCAGGCGTCTCCGTGTAGGGCAGTCGCTGGTATCCGGGCGGATAGCCGTACCTGCGGACCGCCGCGGTCCACGGGTCCTGATAGCCCCAAGTGTTGCCCCACGAGGCGGGGATCGGCGTGCGGGGTCCGCCATAGCCGGCGCGGTACGCGCCTGCCGGTCCACCGTAGCCGGGTGCGCGCTTGCTCGGCTGCTGCCCCAGCGTGCCGAACTGGAGATACCACTGGAACTCGGGTCCGCCGAACTGTGGGTTGGCCTCTGCCAGGTCCGTGCCCAGCACTAACATCGCCGGGATCACCGTCAGTACTGCCACCAGCGTGATCGTGAGGGTCTGCCTGGTCATTGTGCGCACCTGCCTTTCGCTTAGTTTGCGGCCTGTTCGCTGCGTCATCGTCCTGCGCCTACTATCGTCGGTAGTATTTGCGGGCAAAAAACTTGCCCCGATGCAGTTCCGGGGCATGGTCACCTTACCAGTACCCCCAGGTACCCGGTCCACCACCCCAGCCGGTGCGGCAGCTGCCCTGTCCGCGCTGGTAGCCGCTGTTGTAGCCCTGGCGATACCCCTGCCAGTACTGCTGGCGGGGGTTGCGCCTCGGCTGCGGCTGGTAGCGCCCCCAAGGCGCGGAGTTGCCGTTCCAGAAGCCTCGGCGACGGTTCTGGTAGTCGTACCCTCGCCTGTCATACCCTTGGTGCCCCCGCTGCTGGTGATGCCTTGGCTGCTGGTAGTAGTAGCCGCCGCGCTGACTAGGGGACGGCCGGTCCGGCTCCAGGAGCCCATACACCAGCGCTCCCGCAGCTATCGCAGCGATGGCGCGGCCGGTGTCGTTCGCCTGCGCTGGCTGCGGGGCGAACCCGCCCAAGGCTATCATTCCCACCATCGTGATCGCCAGCGTTCCCAGCGTTGTTCGGGTCATCATTTCGCTCGCCCTCCTTGGTGTTTCCTGGCGTTTTCCGGCTTGGTTGTCCCTTCACTACTATTAGACGTAGTAGATAGCTGAAAGGTTCAAAGGCCCTGAAGAAATCCGTCCGGAGGCGCGGGATCGTGTCCCACGCACTCAGTCCCACGGCCGATCGTACTTGATGTAGGGCCAGCCGCAGCGTATCGGCGCGCGGAAGCGGAAGTGCGGCTGCTTCTTGTACCAATACTGCCCGCTCAGCGGATAGGGCGAGTACACGGTCTCCCGGCGCGTCTGCTGCCGCTCCTTCTGGCTCGGCTCTGCGCCGCACCACGGGCACTTCTCGCCGACCTTGCGGTAGTGCCCGCACTCCGCGCACACCACCGGGTGATCGTAGGACTGTGCGAAGGTCGGATATCTGGAGGGTGAGGGATGGTAGTAGTATCCCGGGGCCGCGCCGTCCCTGACGACCACCTCGCCGTCGAAGGAGCCGCGGTACCAGAGGGTCGTACTGCCGGCGGCCCAGGTGCTCGTCGCGCAGGCCAACATCGCTGCCAGGAGCAATCCTGCTGCTGCGCTTCTCATCGTGCCTCCGCCGTCCTCCCCGCGGAGTCCTACTGGCAATAGTAGTATACCCCGCCTCGCTACTAATGTCAATAGTAGAGAGCAACTTTCTTGACGATAGCTGGCCGAACCGCCGAATGTGCTTCACGCGCCCGGCGCGAAACCTTCCGCGTCCGTTGAAGGGCAACTTGCAGCCGTCATAGAAGTAGACGCTGAACAGGAGCGCCGCTGGCGACCGTCCCCGGGCATCGAAGGCGGGTCAAGGCAATGGCAGAGCTTCGAGTCGGCTTCATTGGCTGCGGGAATCATGCGACGCAGAACCTGTATCCGGCCCTTCGCTACGCCGGCCTCGACCTGGCGGCGGTCTGCGACCTGGACAAGCGCAAGGCGCAGCGCGTCGCCCGGCAGTTCGGCGCCCATCGTGCCTACCAGGACTTCAGCACGATGCTCGACGAGATGGAGCTGGACGCCGTGCTCGTCTGTGGCCCGCCCGAGCTGCACTTCGAGGCGGCACTCGCCGCCCTCGAGCGCGGCTGCCACGTCTGGATCGAGAAGCCGCCGGCTCCGACCCTCGCCGAGACCGAGCAGCTCGCCGCCTACGCCGCACAGGCCGGGCGGATCGTACAGGTAGGCTTTATGATGCGCTTCGCGCCGGCTTACGTTCGGCTCAAGGAGATCATCGAGACCGAGGAGTTCGGCCGGCCGTCACTCATCGAGGCGAAGTACTGTTGCTCGAACGTCTCCAGCGTTCGCCACCATCTCATCTACTACGGCGTGCACATTCTCGATCTGATGCGCCATCTGATGGGCGACGTGACGGAGCTTTCCGCGCTCAAGTGCGAGCGCGGCGGGCAGGTCGCCAACGCCATCAGCCTGCGCTTCGCCTCGGGCGCGGTCGGGCTGGTGAACTTCTCCAGCCTCCAGCCGCGCGTGCAGGAGCGAGTTGAGGTGACGGGCGAGGGCGCCTTCGCCGTCGTGGACAATCGCGTGAACCTCGAGTATCACTCACCCGGGTCAGGCGAGTCGCGTGAGGGCAGTTGCTGGCGCCCCGACTTCGCCATCCCCGGCCAGTCGAACTCGACTCTTGAGCTTCAGGGCTACGCGCCGGAGCTTTCGCACTTCGCGGCCTGCGTGCGCGGCGAGGCCGAGCCGACCGCGACCGTCGCCGACGGCGTCGCCGCTATGCGACTGCTCGACCTGGTCGAGGAGAACGAGGGAGAGGTGGTGCAGGTGGGGTGAACGCGGTAGAGCCGGTGGAGCCGCCGCGTGACGCGTCCGAGGCTGAGCTGAGCTGGGCGGTCAGAAGGCAGAGCCGCGGTCACGGCGCATGGGCGTCTCTGTTGGTAGTAACCATGTTAGTGCCCTTGGCCATAGCCGTGTGTTCCTTCGTGGGCGGTGACGTTTTGTACGGGGTGCTGTTTCTGCTGCCCGTCGTGGCTCAGATGGCGATACTGGCCCTCATCCCTACCCACAGATACCTGCTGGGACCCGGCGGCGTCACCCGTATCGAACTCGCCCGTAAGCGATCGCACCGCTGGTCGGAATTCGAGACCTTTCGGCGGGAGGGTACCGACGTGTTGCTCGTGTTCGATGGCCCCCTCCTCCGCACGCCGTTGAGACTGCTTGCACCAGCCAATACCGACGACGTCGTTGCCTATGTCGAAACACACCTGCCCCAGACCAACTCGGAGCCCGAAGCCGATGAGCGATGACGAGGTTCGCCGGGAGCGCGAGGTGCTGGAGAAGGTGGCCGTCGCCATCGCGCGGCGGCGGATGTGCGCGCCCGCGATCTTCTTCTTCGAGTCCATCCAGCCCCTCTCGTTCCTGGCCGGCCAAGCCCTTGCCTTCGGGGAGCCGCTCGTCCGCGCCCTCCTTGAGATCCCCGAGTACGACATCTTCCGGGAGGCCATCGAGGACCGCGGGAACCTGCGCTGGCTCATTGATCGCCTCGAGGAGCTGGAGGCCAACCCGCCCGCCCACGATGAACCCTCCTCGGCCCGGCCCCGCGAACCGTGAAGGTCTCGGCCCCGACGCGCGGAAAGAGTCGGCTGACACTCCTGATGACGCGCCGGGGAGACTTCACTTGCCCGACGACCGCCCCCTACGCTCCATCTTGGCCACCGACTGCGGCTCCACCACCACCAAGGCGATTCTCATCGAGCTGGTGGAGGACGAGTACCGCCTGCGCGTGCGCGGCGAGGCCCCGACCACGGTGGAGGCGCCCTACGAGGATGTCACCCGCGGCGTGCTCAATGCCGTCTCCGAGGTCGAGGAGCTGTCTGGCAGGCGGCTCATCAGGGATGGCAGCATTATCCGCCCTCAGGATGGCAACGAGGGCGTGGACGCGTACCTGTCCACCAGCTCGGCCGGCGGCGGGTTGCAGGTGATGGTGGTCGGGCTGGTGCGCTCGATGACCGCCGAGAGCGCCGAGCGCGCCGCGCTGGGCGCCGGCGCCATCGTGATGGACGTGCTGGCGCTGGACGACGGCCGGCGCGACTTCGAGCGCATCCAGCGCATGCGCGAGCTGCGCCCGGATATGCTGCTCATCTCCGGGGGCGTGGACGGGGGCGAGACCCGGCGCGTCGTTGAGATGGCCGAGCTGGTGGGTGCTGCAAGCCCTCGCGCGCGCCTCGGGGCGCGCTACGAGCTGCCGGTAATCTTCGCGGGCAATGCCGATGCCCGCGAGGCCATCGAGCACACGCTCGCCGACACGGTGGCGCTGACCATCGTGGACAACCTCCGCCCCACGATGGAGCGCGAGAACCTGGGCCCCGCGCGCACCGAGATCCACGAGCTGTTCCTCGAGCACGTGATGGCGCAGGCTCCCGGCTACTCCGAGCTGATGACCTGGACCGACGCGGACATAATGCCCACCCCGGCCGCGGTCGGCGCCCTGATAGAGGCCATTGCTGAGCGCGACGGCATCAATGTGATGGGCGTGGACATTGGCGGGGCCACCACCGACGTCTTCAGCGTCTTCGGCGGGGTCTTCAACCGCACGGTCAGCGCGAACCTGGGGCTGAGCTACTCCATCGCGAACGTGCTCGCGGAGACCGGCCTGCCCAACATCCTGCGCTGGGTCCCGCCCAGGTGGGAGCCCGATCCGGGCAAGCTGGGTAACGCCATCCGCAACAAAATGATCCGGCCCACCACGATCCCGCAGACGCTCTCGGACCTGACCGTGGAGCAGGCCGTCGCGCGCGAGGCGCTCCGGCTCGCCTTCGAGCAGCACAAGCTGCTGGCCACCGAACTCAAGGGCGTGCAGCGGCAGCGTGACATCGCGGACGCCTTCGCAACCGCCGGCGCGCAGACGCTCGTGGACATGATGGCGCTCGACCTGCTGGTAGGCTCGGGCGGGGTGCTCTCGCACGCCCCGCGGCGCAACCAGGCGGCGCTGATGATGCTTGACGCCTTCGAGCCGGAGGGCGTCACGCGGCTGGCCGTGGACAGCATCTTTATGATGCCTCAGCTCGGCGTGCTCTCCGGCGTCAACGAGCAGGCGGCCACCCAGGTCTTCTACCGCGACTGCCTGATCCCGCTGGGGACGTGCGTCGCGCCGGTCGGCCGGGCGCGGCCCGGCTCACTGTGCCTGCGGGGAAGGCTGGCCGTCGGCGAGCGGGCCGAGGAGTTCGAGGTTCAGACCGGCGAGATGCGCCTCATCCCGCTGGGCGAGGGAGAGAGTGCAGAGATGACGCTGGATCCGCTGCGACGCTTCGACGTCGGAGCCGGTCCGGGCCGCGCGCTGACGGCAACGGTGCACGGCGGCGTGGTCGGCGTCATCATTGACGCTCGGGGCCGTCCGCTGCAACTCCCCGAGGGTGAAACGGAACACGCTGCGGCGATACGCGCCTGGAACGACGAGCTTCAGGTCTACGCGACGGGGCACGAGCCTGCGCCGCAGGGGAGGTAGCTTTCGACGTGGCACATGCCTACACGCCAGGGCTGAGGGTCACGGAGCGGGCGCTGATTCGCAAGCGCCGGCATCTGCCCCTGCCCGGCGATATTCACGTCCAGGTCGGGGACAGCGTCACTGCCGACCAGCTCGTGGCCTCCACCGCGCTGCCTGGCAACGTGACGAATCTCAACGTCGCCCACGAGCTGGCGTGCGCTCCCGAGGACATCCCCGACTACCTGACAGTGAGCGTGGGCGACGCCGTGCAGACCGGAGACGTCATCGCGGAGACGAAGGCCTTCTGGGGCCTCTTTCACTCGGTTGCCACCACGCCCGTGAGCGGCACTGTTGAGGCCGCAAGCGAGCTCACCGGCCAGGTGCTGATTCGCGGCGAGCCGATCCGCGTGGAGCTGGACGCGTACCTTGACGGGACCGTGATCGAGGTCGAGGGCGACGAGGCGGTCACGGTCGAGGCGCGCGGGGCGCTCTTGCAGGGCATCCTGGGCGTCGGCGGAGAGGCCCACGGTCAGCTCAAGCTCCTGGTGGCCTCGCCCGATGCGCCGCTCGCGCCCGACCTCATTGACGAGCAATGCGCCGGCTGTGTGTTGGTGGGCGGGAGCCTGGTCGGGCTCGACGCCCTCCGCGCCGCGGCCGAGGTTAGTGCGGCCGGCATCGTGGTCGGCGGCATAGATGGCGGCGACCTGGACGAGTTCCTCGGCAAGCCCCTCGGCGTCGCCATCACCGGCCAGGAGGACCTGGGCACGAGCCTGGTGTTGACCGAGGGCTTCGGGGAGATGCAGATGGCCGCGCAGTCCTTCGAGCTGCTGGCCGCCCGCGATGGCCAGCGTGCCTCCATCAACGGCGCCACGCAGATCCGCGCCGGCGTCATCAGGCCCGAGGTCATTGTGCCTGAGCCTGGTGCCACCTGGGAGGCCGAGGAGGCCGAGGCCGGGGCCGGGCTGGAGGTGGGGAGCGAGGTGCGCCTCATCCGGGAGCCGTACTTCGGCCGCCTGGCGAGCGTCACCGGCCTGCCCGAGCAGCTTCAGGAGATAGAGACCCAGGCGCGCGTGCGGGTGCTGCTGGCCCGCCTTGCCGACACCGACGAGGAGATAACGGTCCCCAGGGCGAATGTTGAGGTCATCCAGCGATGACCACCTCCGTAACGGCGGGCAATGGGCAATAGGCAATGGGCAATAGGGAACGGCTGACAGCACGCAATGGGCAAGCTACAGCCCGTTTCATAACCTCTAGTAGGGCGGGCTTACAGCCCGCCGAGTCACCAGGGGGCTCTCCGTGGGGGGCGGGAATCCCCCCCCACCGGTGGGGTGGAGAAAGCA
>CBFDBV010000233.1:0-7595 GCA_965603135.1 uncultured bacterium | reverse complement strand
TCAGTCGAAGGTCTGGCTGAGCTCGGCCAGGCGGAAGCGCCGGCCGCAGTGAGGGCAGATCGGCTGAGGAGCCAGGAACTCGCCCCAGGGCGCATTCGCGCGGAAGGCCGCGTGGCCCACCGTCGCGTGGCACCGGGGGCAGATCACCCGCCAGGTGAGGCGCTGCACCATGAAGACCGCGAAGACGAGGGCGAGGGCGAGGGTGAGCATCCATGCCTGGCGCGGGGTCGTGCCAAAGGCCAGCGCCACGCGACCGACCGCCCAGCATATTGCCGCCAGCAGGAAACCGAGGAAGGCGTAGTAGGCCGCGAGCCCTCGCGCGCGCATGGGGTTGCCCTCGCGCTTGCGCTCCTCGAGGTCCACGCTCTCCCCGGCGCGCCAGGTGCGCTCGCGATCCAGCACCGCCGCGCACGTCACGCACACCGTCTTGCCGTTGCGCTCCCCGGCCAGACATTCAGTGCAGATCGGCCTGCCGCAGTGCCAGCAGAACTTGACCGAGGCGCGCTTGGGGTGGTTGAAGCACTTGAGCCCGACCTCCGCGCCGGCGTCGGCCATGTCGGCTTGCTCACGGGCCCTGCGGGCGGGGCCGTAGCGCCGGAGGCCATCGTACTCGGCCCGTCGCGTGGGATCGCTGAGCACATCGTAGGCGATGTTGAGCTGCGTCATCTTCGCCTGGGCCCAGGATTTCTTCTCGGGGGGATGCACGTCGGGGTGGTACCTGCGCACCAGCACGCGATAGGCCTTGTCAATGATCTCCGACAGCGCCTTCTCGTGCACCTGCAAGATCGCGTAGTAGTCCTGCTCGGCCTCGCCGGGGTTCATCATCATTTGGATGCGGGAGGCGAGAAACGGCCCACCGCCACCCACCCGTGGATCAGGGGCTCGGAGTGAGCACCAGGCTCTCCAGGGTCTCGGCCACGCCCTCTTCCTGCGAGGTCGGCACGAAATCCGCCCGCGCGCGCAGGCTCTCCTCCGCGCCGGCCATTATCACGCCCACGCCGGCGGCCTCGATCATCTCCACGTCATTGAGCTGATCGCCCAGCGCCATCGTCCTGTCCATCGGCACGCCAAGCTGCTCCGCCAGCCAGCGCAGCGCGGAGGCCTTGGACACCTCCGGGTGCAGCAGCTCGATGTACTCGGGGAGAGAGAGGGTGATGTAGAGCTTGCCCGCGTAGTCGCGCTGAAGCCGTGGCAGGCGCTCGGCATTCTCCTCGGGCCTGCCCACCAGCAGGATCTTGGTGGGCCGGCGGCAGGCCAGCCTGCGGAGGTCTCCCACCGGCACCGGCGTGCAGCCGGTTCGCTGCCAGTACCAGCGGGCCCAGTGGTCCACGTGGCTGACGTAGAAGGTGTCGTCGCAGAAGTACTCCACGGTCGCCCGTTCCGCCACGGCGCGCTCAAGGACCTCAGCCGCCAGATCGGGCGGAACCATCAGGTGGAATATCGGCTGCTCGGCGCTTGCCTCGCGGATCATAGCGCCGTTGCAGGAGATGATGGGAGCCTCCACGCCCAGCTCGGCGGCGAAAGGCTCGGCTGAGGCGTGCATACGACCGGTCGCGATGGCGACCGTCACGCCCGCCTCCACCGTCGCCCGGACCGCGTCCCTGGTGCGCGGCGTTATCCGAAGGTCGGGGTTGAGCAGCGTGCCGTCGAGGTCAATCGCGACGAGTTCGATGCCGGAGTCTGCAGTCATCTCGGTATCGGCGAGCTACGAGCGACGAGCTGCGAGCGACGAGCTAGGGCAAAGGACAACGGCACACGCCAAGGGCCGCACCAGAACGTGGCGGGTGGTGAGGGCACCCCCCGCCACGAACGGCAAGCGACCTCACACCCTCAGCCCGCTGATGATCTCCTTGATGTTGTCCAGGCAGATGCGGCTGGCGAACTCGCCGCCCTCGCTGAAGGCCGCGCCGCCGGGCCGGTTGAGCAGGTCCTGGTCCAGCTCTTCGTCGGGCCGCCAGTGGGTCTCCAGCGAGCAGGCGCCCTCATAGCCCATGTCCACCAGCGCCTGGAACTGCCCGGGGTAGTCAATGTATCCGCCCTCGCCGACGGGCACGCACCTGGCCCCCTCATCGTCGTCGGTCTTCACGGCGTCCTTGATGTGCACGTGGATCAAGTTGGGCTTCATCCGCTCGAAGGCGTCGGGGAAGGGTAGCTCGCCGTCCTCGGCGTAGACCTCGTTCGCGGGGTCCCAGATGGCCTTGATGCGCGGACTGCGCAGGTCGGCGTAGAGGCGCTCGGCCTCCGCGGCGGTGGCGATGTGCGTGGAGGCCTCGTTCTCGATGCCGATGTACACATCCTCAGCCTCGCAGATGTTTATCGGCTCCTCGTAGGCATCGAGCAACTGCTGCCAGATGTCCTCGGCGGGGCCGGTCTTCCAGAAGGTGAAGCCGCGAATGATCTTGCAGCCGAACTTGTGCGCCATCTCGATGCAGCGGCGCAGGATACCCAGGTGCTCCTGGTACTGCTGCTCGTCGCCCAGGTCGCACTTGAGGAAGGGCGAGGCGATGGAGCACACGCCCATCCCCGCCTCGTCCAGTATCTGCTTCATCTTCTCGTAGTCCTCGTCGGTCAGCTCGAAGGGAGCCTTGTCCCAGACCGAGCGAGGTTCGACCATGGGCACCTCGTACTCCTGGCACACATCCACGACGCGCTGGAAGTCCTGCGAGATCTCGTCACTTATCACGCTCAGCTTGAACATAGCGAACACCTTCCAGTGGCGAGCAACGGCAAACAGCAAAGACTGACTGGTCCTTTGGCGTTGCCGTTAGTCGGATGTCGGTAGGCGGTTGGAGGCAACTTCCCCGCGAGAGGCTGCCTGTCCTTCATCTGCAGCCCCCTCTTCCAGCGGAGCGCTTGTCCCGCCTTGGCGGGACCGAGGCCGACCTGTCCGCCGTAGCCTTGGCGAAGGCGGAAGCCCTCGGCTGGAAACGGCTTCCAGGGCTGCCGCGTCAGAAGTGAACCTTGCCGAGCTTGAGGCGGCTGGTACGCTGCATATCGGCCATGAGCATTGCGATGGCAATCGAGTGCAGCTTAGCCTCCGCTGAGTCAGCCCGCGAGGTCAGCACGACCGGCGCTGAGGCGCCTAGCAGCACTCCCGCAACCCGTTCGCGGCCCAGATAGACGAAGCTCTTGGTCAGGATGTTGCCGGCCTCGATGTCGGGCACGACCAGTATGTCGCACTTGCCCGCCACGGGGCCGCCGATGCCCTTGATCTCGGCGGCAAGCTCAGAGACCGCATTGTCCAGGGCGAACGGGCCGTCAACACAACAGTCCGGGAACTGGCCGCGCTCACTCATCTTGCTCAGTGCCGCCGCCTCCAGCGTCACCGGCATATTGGGGTTCACCAACTCCACGGCCGCCAGCACACCCACCTTCGGCTCCCGGATGCCGAAGAGCTGGGCGAGGTAGACCGCGTTCAGGATTATGTCGCCCTTGGTGACCAGGTCGGGGGCGATGTTCATCGCGCCGTCGGTGACCATTGTGAGCCGGCCCAGGTGCCTGGTCTCCAGGATGTAGACGTGGCTCATAATGGAGCCGGTGCGCAGGCCGGTCTCCTTGTCCAACACGGCCCTCAGGAAGTCATCGGTGTGCAGGTGCCCCTTCATGAGGATATCGGCGCGGCCCGAGCTTACCAGCTCCGTCGCGGCGGCGGCCGCCCGCAGGTCAGTGGGCTGTTCGATGAGCGCCACCGTGTCCAGGTCGAGGCCGGCCTTCTCGGCCTGTGGCTCGATCCTCTCTCGCGAGCCAACCAGGACCGCCTCGGCTATGTGCTGCTCGCCGGCCTGCTTGACGGCCTCCAGGACACTGTGATGCTCGGCGGCCGCGACCGCGACGGTCTTCATCGGCCGATCCCTGACTGCCTCGACTACGTCATCGAGGGTTCTCAGCATCCGCGTCACCTCCCGTGGCGCCGGCCGACAGCGTGCCAAGGCGCTCGCGCACGGCCTCGATCGCCTCGTCAGGCGTCGAGGCGCCCGCGGTCAGTCCCACCACCTTCACGCCCCTCAGCCACTCCTGGCACAGCTCGTCGGCGGTCTCGATGTGCTTGGTAGGCGTCCCGGTGGCCGCGCATATCTGCGCCAGCCGCGTGGTGTTGGCACTGTGGTAGCCGCCGATCACGATCATCAGGTCCACATCGACGGCCAGACGCAGCGATGCCTCCTGGCGCTTCGAGGTCGCGTCACAGATGGTGTTGGTCACGCGCAGCTCCCTCGTCTGGGGCAGCAGCGCGGCGACGAGTTCCTGGAGCTTGTCGAGATGCTGCGTCGTTTGACAGACCACCGCGACTCGGTCTGCAATTTGTGTGCCGGCCAGGTCTGAGGCCCCCTCGACGATCAGCGCCTGGCCGCCGGCGTGCTCCACGATGGCGCGGGCCTCAGGGTGATCCGGCTCGCCCAGGACGAAGACCTGATACTGCTCCTCCACGAACTGCGCCGCGGCCTGCTGCACCCGCCGCACGAAGGGGCAGGTGGCATCCATGAGCTTGATGCGGCGGGCTGCGGCGTCCTGGTAGACTTGCGGGCCGGCCCCGTGCGCCCTGATCATCGCCGTGGCACCGGGCTCCACCTCGCCTATGTCCTCCACGAACCTCATCCCGCGCCTCTCCAGGCCCTCCACGACCTGGCGGTTGTGGATGAGCGGCCCCAGGCAGGCGACCTCGGCGTACCGCTCGGTCGCCTCTTCGGCCAGCTTCAGCGCTCGGCGCACACCGAAGCAGAAGCCCGCATCCTCCACGCTGACGGTCTTCAGTTCGCTCACTTGTCCCGGGTCACCACCAGCTCGGCCAGCGATTGCCAGAACTCGATCTCGGTGGGCAGCCGACGGGCGATGTCTGCGGCCTGCCCCGCCAGCCGCTCGGTCTCCTGGCGCGCTGCCTCCATCCCCAGGGCCGCAGGGTAGGTCTGCTTTCCTGCGGCCTCATCGGCGCCGGTCGGCTTGCCCATAACGGCCTCGTCGCCGACGACGTCGAGAATATCGTCGGTCACCTGGAAGAGCAGGCCGAGCGTCATTCCGTAGTCGCTGATGATCTCCAGGCCCTCATCGGGCGCACCGGCCAGTATCGCCCCGGCGCGGCAGGCCCCGCAGACGAGCTTGGCGGTCTTGTTGAGATGGATGTACTCCACCAGCTCCGCGTTCGGCTTCAGGTTTTCCGCGATGATGTCAGCCTGCTCGCCACCCACCAGGCCGGCGGCGCCGGCAAGCTCGGCGAACTCGCCGATGACCCGTAGGACCGGTGGGGCGGTCGTGTTCTCGCCCTGGCGCGCCAGGGCGGCGAAGGCGGCGATGATGAGGGAGTCGCCCGCCAGCAGAGCCGTCGGCTCGTCGAAGGCAACGTGGCAGGAGGGCCGCCCGCGGCGCAGATCGCCGTCATCTATTGCGGGCAGATCGTCGTGGACGAGGGTGGCCGCGTGGAGAAGCTCGAAGGCGCAGGCCGAGGCCATCACGACCCCGGGATCGAGGCCGAAGGTCGCGGCGGAGCGCCTCACTATGACTCCGCGCAGGCGCTTGCCGCCCTCCAGGCTGTGACGCATCGCTGCGCCGAGATCGCCCGCCTCCTTCGCCACGGTCGGCAGATGACGCGGCAGCGCCTCGTCTATCAGCCGGGCGTCCTCGGCGAATATCTCCCTGGCCAGCACCCTGTGCTTACTCCTTCCTAACAGAGCGGGCCGACCTCGGCCCTGGTGTCGCAGGGCCTCGTGCGGCCCCTCCGCACCACTAGCGGGAGCGGGTATTCGCGGCGGGGTGTGCGGCGTTCCCTGCTGAAGCTGCTGCGCCCGAGCCTGTTGGCGGTGTCGGCCTGTCGCCGGTGCCGACCAGCACGCGCTTGGGAGAGGCCGGCTTCAGGATCTGCCCTGACAGCTCACGTTCCCTGCGCAGGCGGTCGTTGTGGTACACCAGCTCCACGCGCACGAGCTTCTCGCCGGGCACGGCGGCCGCTGCCACCTGGGTCTCACCCCGGGGAATGCTCGAGGTGTGTCTTTCCTCGACCGGGGGACGCGCATCGAACGGCCTGGTGCGCGTGATCTCCTTCACGGTTCTTACCGTGATGGCGGGCCTGGCCTCGGCGACCGTCAGCTTCTGCCCGGGTTGCAGTGTCCTGCCGCTTATGTTCGGGTTGAGGGCGTAGAGGTCCTGGACCTTCATTCCGTGCGCGCTGGCGATCTTCTCGGGGAAGTCGCCACTCTTCACTGTGTAGGTCTTCTTCTCGCGCTTGGTCCCGCTCAGGACTCTGACGGCTGCGTGGATGTCGGTGGTTATCTCGGAGGTGCGCGCCCGCCCGGCCAGGGTCTTCACTTCCTCCAGGAAGGTCTGCTCGCCGCGGAGGTTGTCTCCCTCGTTCACGTAAGACGCCTTGAGCGCGTTGAGCACAACTTCGGCCACTTCCTTGGTCGGGAGGTTGACCGCCCTGATGCCGTCCACCTCGATAACGTAGGAATCGACCAGGACGTTCACTTTGCCGCTGAGCAGATCCAGGGCCTGCTTGATCGGCAGGACCTCTTTGTCGTCCACCGGCCAGCTTTCGTCCAGCCACTGCTGTTCGAGGGCCGCCTCGCCGGGCAGCTCTCCTTTCGCTTCGGCCAGCAGCAGCTCGTGCACGCGCTTTGCCGCGTCCATATTCTTGACCAGGCAGACGATCTGCCCGTCAATGCGGATGGCGCGGGCGAATCTCGTCCGCCCTCGCACGATCACCACCGCGGCGAGCACGATGATGATCAGGATCAGGACTACAGTGAGGCTGCGATAGAAACGCAGGGTACGCTCGAGTCGACCGAGCCGCCGTTCAGCGCGGCTATCCAGGCTCATCCCGCACCTCGTGCCGCCATTTTCTCCCGCAGCACGTCGCACGCCCGGTCAATTTGATCTTGACGCCATTCTTCCAAGGCCTGCCTCCACTCTTCCCGTGTCTGTGTATCCCGGCTCTCGGGTGGATCGGGGAACTTCACGTCGGGCTGGATGCCGCGCGATTCCTGCTTGCTGATGTCGCGCTTCTTCGGGGTGAGGTAGACGGCCGTGGTGAGCACGAGCGCCGAACCGTCGTCGAGTTCCATCACGGTTTGCACCTTGGCTTTGCCGTAGCTGTGCAGCCCCACGATGGTCGCGCGTCCGGTGTCCTGAAGCGCGCCGGCGACGATCTCCGAGGCGCTGGCGCTGGCGCCGTCAATGAGCACGACTATGGGGACATCCTCGTCGAGCATGATGCCGGGGCGAGCGGGGATAGCCTCGGGATCGCCGCTCCGGTCGCCTATCCAGGTTATCGGGGTGTTGTCCAGGAAGAGGCTGGCGACCGCCACCGCCATGTCCAACATGCCCCCGGGATCGCTGGACAGGTCGAACAGCAACCCCTTCATGCCCTTGCTCTTGAGAAGGTCAAGCGCATCGCGGACCTCCTGCTCCGCTTGCCGGTTGAAGGAGCGCAGCCACAGGTACCCTATCCCGTCGTCATCCACCGGTCTGTCCTCGTTGACTTCGATGATGGGGAAGTCCACCCTGGCCCGCACGATTTTGATGTCCAGGAGTTCCTCGTGGCCTTCGCGTCTGACCTTGAGCACCACCGTGGTCCCGCCCTTGCCGCGTATCAGCCCAACCACGTCGTG
>CBFDBV010000232.1:0-7596 GCA_965603135.1 uncultured bacterium | reverse complement strand
GCTGGAACTTCCGCTGGGGGCCATTCGCGTACATGACCGAGCACACGGTGCGCACGCTGCCGCCGGCTAGCTTTGACCGGGACGGACACCAAGCAATCGCCGAAGCCGCCATCGCCGTGCTGCCCCAGGAGGACCGGGAGTTCCTGGAGCCGGAGCTGGAGCTGCTGGGGAACACCTTCTGCGGCTTCCCCGACCAGGACTGGATGACCTACGGCGAGTTCAGCGAGAGCGAGATGTACGAGGAGCGTTTCCCCGACTGCCGGCGCGCGTGGGACATCTCCGGTTACTGCCGCTACCACCCGCTCACCAAGGCGGGCGGCTTCCTGGGCCACGGGCCGCCCACCTCGGTTGAGGCGACCGAGAAGCTGCTGGCGCTGGCGCTGGAGGCCTTCGGCGGAGGCAGGCACCGGGACGGGGTGCGCCACCTGGGCGCGCTCGTGCACTACGTGCAGGACAGCGGCACGCCGTGCCACGTGATCGCGACCTCGGGCGTGATGCACAGCGAACTGGACCGGGTGCCCGATGAGCTGGTGAGCATCGAGGGATACGAGCCCGCGCTGCTGACCGACGACCCGGAGCAGCTCTCGGAGAAGATCAAGGCGAGGACGCAGGCGCTGGTTGATACGGTGATCCCGTGGGCGGAGGAGATGATGAAGATCATCGCACGGGAGGGCGTCGAGGCCGCGCGCGAGGTCCATGCGAAGTGCGCGAACGAGACCGCCCGCGCCACCGCGGACGTCATTCACAGCATCGTGCAGCACGTCAAGGGCCTCCCCGGGCGCGCCGAGGCGCCCGCGCCGGTGGGCGTGGAGCTTCTGCCCAACGGCTCCTTTGAGCTGGACTACGACTGGGACGGGGTGCCCGACGGTTGGCACGTCCGCTGGCACAACCTCGATGACCGCGACGTTATCGCCGAGCGCACCTCGGAGCAGAGCTACGCGGGGCTGTGGTCGGTGAAGCTGGCGAAGACGCCGGCGGAGGGGGTCGAGTGGGTCCCCGCCTGGCCGCAGGCGATTGACGTGGCGCCGGGTCAGACCTTCGAGTTGAGCGTGTACGCCCGCGCCGAGGGGGCTACCGGCGAGAGCTTCCTGGTCGCGTACTTCTACCGCAACAACACCGAGGAGGTCGGGCGCGAGGCGGGCGAGCCGGTGAGCGGCAGTCCCGCCGAGGCGGGATGGCGGCGCATCGAGCTACGCTTCACGATCCCCGAGGGCGCCGAGCGGCTGATCGTGGGGCTAAGGTCGGAGGGTAACTCCGGGGCCATCTGGTTCGACAGCCTCAGCCTGCGTCGAGTGGAGCCCTGAGCACAGTGCTGGAAGTCTGCGACCTGCACGTTCACATCGGGCGGTCGGGCAGCGGCAAGCCGGTCAAGATCACCGCCGCCCGCGATCTGACCTTCGAGAACATCGCCGTCGAGTGCGCCAACCGCAAGGGCGTGGACATCGTCGGCATCGTTGACTGCGCCTCGCCGCCCGTGCTGGAGGACATCATCGCGCTGGTGGACGCCGGCGAGATGGTCGAGCAGCCCGACGGCGGCCTCCGCTACCACGACCAGGTGACCGTCATCCTGGCCGCCGAGTTCGAGACCCACGAGCCCGACGGCGGGCAGTCGCACCACGTCAGCTACTTCCCCTCGGTCGAGGCCCTACGCGCGTTCTCGGACGAGATGTCCAGGCACGTCACGAACCTGGAGCTGAGTTCGCAGGCCTGCAAGATGCCCGCCGCCGAGCTGATGCAGATCGCCGAGGGCCACGCGGCCGTATTCGTCCCCGCGCACTCGTTCACGCCGCACAGGAGCCCTTACGGCGCGTGTGTGGAGCGGATGGCGGAGGTGTTCGGCGATGCCTGGGAGCGCGTGCCCGCCATCGAGCTGGGCCTGTCGGCCGACAGCTTCCTGGCCGACCGCATCGCGGAGCTGGCGGAGAAGACCTTCCTGTCGAACTCGGACGCGCACTCGCTGCCGCGCATCGGGCGCGAGTACAACATTCTGGAGATGCAGGCGGCCACCTTCGAGGAGTTCAAGATGGCGCTGCTGCGCGAGGATGGGCGGCAGGTCGTCGCCAACTTCGGCCTTGACCCCAGGCTGGGGAAGTATCACCGGACCTTCTGCGAGGAGTGCGGGCACATCGCCGCCGGTGCGCCCCCGGTGCTGGAGTGCGAGCGGTGCGGCTCGACGAAGGTCACTCGTGGCGTGCTCGACCGCATCGTGCAGATAGCCGACTACGATGAGCCCCGCTCGCCTGAGCATCGCCCGCCCTACCAGTATCAGGTGCCGCTGCAATTCGTGCCGGGCGTGGGGAGCGTCACGCTCAATAAGCTCATCAATCAGTTCGGCTCGGAGATGGATGTGCTGCACCAGGCGACGCGGGAGGAGCTGGGGGCGACCGTGGGGGCGAAGATCGCGGACCTGATCGTGCAGGCGCGTGAGGGCACGCTGCCCCTGCAAGCCGGAGGCGGGGGACACTACGGAAAGGCCGCGCCGGAGGACACCGGGCAGATGGGCCTGCCGGGAGTCGGCTGAGGTGACTGTGAGATGAAGCTACGTTGCGCGCCGCCGGCCGTGCTGGGCGACGATGAATTCGGTCAGATAGTCCAGGCCGCGATCCGGGTCGCCAGCCACGTCCCGCTGCGCGTAGGCGGGGCCTCGGAGGGCAACCGCGAGGGCAACTACACCGACCAGCTCTTCGCGATGCTGCGGGAGTTCGGCTGCGAGATAGAGGGCAACGAGCGCGTCGTCTTCCCTGACTCGGTCATTGACCGCCTGATCCAGGCCATCGCGGATCACAAGGCCGGGATGCCGAGCGACCTGCCGGAGCCTGGGGAGGAGATCAGCATCAGCGCCTCGGGGCAGGCGCTCTGGTGCTGCGAGGCGCGTGATGACGCCATCCGGCCCGCCACGGTGCATGACCTGGCCGACCTCTCCTGGGTCGTGGACGCCATCGAGGGACTGGGGCGCGCGCACCCGACCTTCATTCCGCAGGACGTCCCCGCTGCCTCGGCCGATGTGCATGCGTTCGCCACGATCATCCTGAACTCGAGCCGGCCCTACCGCGTGTCGGTGTACACGGCCGAGCTGCTCCCGCACTTCATCGAGCTGGACACCATCGCGCGCGGGAATCGGGAGGCGGTCAACAAGGCGCCGACCTTCGCGGCCAAGGCCTGGTTCAACTCGCCCTTCATGCTCACCGGGGAGAACGTGGCCATCGGGATGAAGGCGCGCGAGCTGATGGGCTTGCCCCTGACCGTCTCCACCATGCCGGTCGCTGGGGCTGCCACGCCGGTGACGCTGGCCGGCTCGCTGGTGCATATGACCGCCGAGGTGCTGCACTGCAACGCCATCAGCCTGGCCGTGGATGGTCGCCTCATGGGCTGGAGCGCGGGGCCGCTGGCCATTGACCCGCGCAACGGAGTGCACACGCAGAGCGGCCCGGACACGCAACTGCTGGGGCTCGCCGCCAGCCAGGTGTCCTGCTATCTGTTCGGCGGGCAGGTGCGGGCCGGCGGCGGACCGACGACGGCCGCGAAAGTCCCCGGGGCGCAGTCAATGATGGAGAAGAGCCTGAGCACGGCCTGGGCGATTCTCGGCGGAACGCGGAGCTTCGGCTCGCTCGCCACGCTCGCCTTTGCCGACATCGGCAGCCTGGTGCAGTTGATGCTCGACCTCGAGATGATGAGCCACTTCCAGCGCCTGCTCAAGGGGATACGAGTGGATGCCGAGACGCTGGCGGAGGAGGTCATCGCCGAGGTCGCGCCGCGGGGCGCGTACTTCCTGGGGCACGAGCACACGGCGCGGCACTTCCGGGAGGAACTCTGGCTGCCGGAGTTGATAGACACGCGTGTGCCGATGGCCTGGATCGGCGAGCCGCGGACGATGGTGGACAACGCCCGCGCGAAGGCCCTGCGGCTGCTGGAGACGGCCGAGAATCGGTGCCCGCTCAGCGACGAGCAGCGCAGACAGGTGCAGGAGGTGGTCGCGGACGCCGACCGGCTGGTCGCGGAGAGCACGGCGGACGCCCCGACGCGGATGCAGGCCTGAGCGAGGCGCTGGGCGCGCCTCGGGCCCTCGGGCCAGAGGCGGTTGACAGCGTCGCGCATATATGCTAACGTGCATCTCACCAGCCCCCGAGAGCTGCGGCTCGGGGGCAATCTACACTTCAGGGAAGGGACCACCGCGCGATGAGGCGGGAGAGGGACGACGAAATCGAAGAGCGAGTAGTCCGGGTGGACAGGACCCGGAAGACGGTTGCAGGCGGGCGCATCTCCAGCGCACGTGTGGTCGTCGCCGTCGGCGACGGCAAGGGAAACGTGGGCGTGGGAGTAGGGAAGGCCCGCGACGTTCCGTCCGCCATCGAGAAAGGCGTCAAGGCCGCCCGCAAGGCCATGATACGCATCCCGCTGGACGGCTACACCGTCCCGCATACCATCGAGGGCAAGGTCGGGGGCGCCGTGATTCTGCTCAAGCCCGCCTCGCGGGGAACGGGCATAATCGCCGGCGGGGCCGTGCGCCAGATCATCGAGGTCAGCGGCATACGCGATGTCCTCACCAAGTCGCTGGGCAGCGGCAATGTCTTCAATCGGGCGATGGCCTGCTTCGATGCTCTTATCAACCTCTACGATCCGCACGAGATCGCCGAGAGGCGCGAGAAGACCGTGGAGGAGCTGGTGGGGCGGACCATCGAAGACCCGTACAAGCTCGCCGAACTCGAGGCGGAGCAGAAGGCCGCAGAGGCTAAGGCAGCGGCCGCCGAAGCCGAGGAAGTGGACTTCGAGGAGGCGCTGCTAGGGGCTGGCGAGGAGGGGGCCGAGGAAGCTGAGGAAACGCCTGAGGAGCCCGAGGGCGAGCCGGCTGAGGAAGCTGAGGAGGCCTCGGGGACCGAGGCCACGGCGGCGGTCGAGGAAGACAACTAGCCGTCGCAGGACTTCAGAACACACTGATGGCGGGCCCCAGAAGGCCCGCCGTCTGCGCGTACTTCACACATCTACCGCTCAGTTCACCGCGCCCAGTGAGGGATGGCGTCCTCCTTGAAGGGGCCCGCGCGCAGCGCCTCGATCTGCTCGTCGCTGAGCAGGCTGTACAGATACAGGCCCACCCCGTTGCCGGGCCACTTGCGCTGGCAGTATGCAAGCTGATCGGCCACCAGGTTCCCCTCGCGCGCGACCACCTTACCGTCCTCCGCCCGTTCGTAGTTGCCCGGCAGGTCCACGATGGCCTCGGGGCCGTCAATCGCCTCGCGCACGGAGTCAATTCGCGCGCAGGAGAGATGCCGGCCGTAGTCCATATTGTAGACCACGTCCACCCAGCCGGCCTCGATCCACGGAAGCTCATTGCGGCCGTCGGTGGAGGGTGCCTGGCTTGGCGGGTGCACGTGGCCGTCAACGCTGA
The DNA here is from genome assembly GCA_965603135.1 of uncultured bacterium. GTDB lineage: Bacteria > Armatimonadota > Zipacnadia > Zipacnadales > UBA5352 > CBFDBV01. The sequence continues at coordinate 2,213 of CBFDBV010000232.1, read as the reverse complement.
TGACGAGGCCGGAGCGGATCTTGCGCCCCTCCTCCGCGATGCGCCGCACGATGTCGGCGATGGCCTCGTCCTGCCACTGGACGATCCTGGCGTTGGGCCAGCCGTTTTCTTCCTTGAGCTTGGCGTCCTCGAGCAGCTCGGTGCCGAACTGCTCGCGGTACTCGGCCTGGCACTTCGGCCCTTTGCAGAGGCCGCCGGTGCGGATGTAGTCCAGGTTGATACCATCCACCTCGTAGCGCCGCACCACGTCGAGCATCAGGTCTACGATGAAGTCGCGGAACTCGGGCCGGTGACAGCAGTACTTGCGCTCCGGCGTGCCCTCCTCGTAGAACTCGGGGTGCCAGTCGTTGCCGCGATAGTTGACGCAGAACCAGGGGTGCACCTCGATGCCGCTGGCGTGGCACTGCTCGATCATGTACGCGAGGGGATCAACATCCAGTTCTGCGAGGCTCTCGGCCAGGGTGCCCTCCTGTGCCTCCCACTCACACGGGTACCGCGTGCCGCGCCCGTGGTAGACACACGGGACGTAGACGTTGAAGCCGGCGCGCTGCAGCTTGTCCACAACCTCCGGCGTGGCCTCCGGGTTGACCCAGGGACAGCCTTCGTCGAGCAGCGCGCGGCTCTCCAGGATGCGGCCCTGGTCATCGCGCTCGAAGACCGGCTCTGGGCCGCTGAGCACGTCTGTCAGCCAGGCCCACCTGCGCGCCTGGAGTTCATCCCAGCGAGGCTCCTGAGCTTTGAAGGCGTCGGCGACCTCCTCCTCCGTGAATGCCCGGTCATAGATGACCAGCTCGTCCAGGAGCGCGTTCGCGTGGCGTTCGTCCCCCATGCCCGTGCCCTGGTCGGAGCCGACGAACAGGCGCGTGCCTGGGCGGCGGACCTGGCCGCAGTCCTTCACTACGCGCGCCATCAGCTCGCCGTCGAGGTACACCGCGTTGTGACCCGGCTCACCCTCAGCCCAGGTCAGCGCGAGGTGATGCCACTCTTTCAGGTGCTCGCCGATGGTCATCAGCACGGCGCTGCTCCTGTGCATATACGCCTGGTTGTCGTAGACGAAGTACATCCGCCCTGCGCCGCCGCTGCCCTCCCACCATCCCTGGCTGAGGACGAAGTAGCCGGACGGGTCACCGTCGAGGCCCATCGAGAGCAGGGCGTGGGAACGCACGGTTGGTATCTGCCAGTCGGGCTTGAGCCAGAACATCAGGGTGCCGGCGGACATATCCAGGTTGCCCTCGGCGTCGAAGCTTAGGCACTGGCCGTCGCCGAGGCTTACGACGCCGCCCCACTTGCCCTCGGCGACGAGCTCGGCGCCCGTGACCTCGGCGGCAGGGCTGCCCTTCGCGACGTCGGCGTCGAGGGTCTCGTCGAAGTGGGCGAGGAGGAGGGTGTGGTCGTCAGCGACGGGGGGCGCGAACGCGTCCTGAGACAAGGCCGCGACCGGCCACGAGAGCATCACGATTGCCAACACGGTGCCTAGAAGCATCAGTTGCACCTCCGCCGGAGGGGGTCCGAGGGCCGACCTACGTGAGCGATACTGCCTTGCCGGTCTTGGCCGACTCGTAGCAGGCCTCGATGACACGGTGGCTCCAGAGGCCGTCCTCAGCAGGCACGGGCGGCTCCGTGTCGGTCTCGATCGCCTCGCAGAAGCCCTGGATCGCCGTCTCATACATATTCACGACCTCAGGCTCAATGATCTCCTCGGGCGTCTCCACGTCGCGCACCTGGGCGGCGTCATACTCCCGGTCCTCGCGCTCGACGATGGCCGAGATGACGCCGCTCGAGTCCTGGCCGATGGTGCCGTGGGTCACGAGGCTGCCCTTGCTGCCGTAGACCTCCAGGGCATTGCGCGCCGCTGCGTCGGGGACATTGAAGAGATTGTCCACCATCCCCTTGGCGCCGTTTTCGAACTCCAGCAGCACCGCCGAGGTGTCCTCGGTCTCGTAGTCCTGCACGAGGTTCCCCGTGAAGGCGGCGACCTTGACCGCCCTGCCGAAGAAGAACTCGAGCAGGTCAATGCAGTGGTTGCCCATGTCAATGAGCGCGCCACCGCCGCCGAGGGCCTGGCTCTGCCGGAAGGCGCCCTCCACGCGCGGGTACCAGCAGGTCAGCTCGCCGCGACCAAGGACGGGAGTGCCCAACTCGCCGGCGTCGAGCATCTCCTTGATCTTCACGTGGCAGGCGTGAAAGCGCATCATGAAGTTGGTGCCGAACTT
>CBFDBV010000231.1:0-7610 GCA_965603135.1 uncultured bacterium | reverse complement strand
AGCAGAGGTGCCTGATGCGCTTGCGTTGCCACGTGTACACCAGGTGGACCCGGCCATCTGACGCCTGCATCAACGTGGGATAGGAGTACTCGCCTGCTTCGGTCTCCAGGTTGTGCCGCCCAGCCCAGGTGCGGCCCTCGTCCAGCGACAGGGCCAGCGTCAGCGGCGTCCGGCCCGAGGTGCAGTCGTTGAAGCAGGCGATGACCTCCCCGGACGACAGGCGGATCATATCCGCTCCGCTGTTGGGGTTGCGCAGCTTCGACGGCACACAGCGCGACCAGGTCGCGCCGCCATCGAGCGAGTCACACTCCCACGCGCGGCCTCCCTCGCCGGCGCGGAGCAGGGCGTGAAGCTTGCCATCGTCCCGCTCGATGATCGCCGGTTGGATGCACGGACCATCGGCGACCATCCGGCCCGCCTCGCGCCAGCTCTCTCCCCCATCGTCCGAGATGAAGCACAGGCCCTGCCACGTTGCCTCGTCATAGGCGGGCAGCAGGATGCGCCCGGAGGTCAGGCGCACGGGCCGGTGCCGCACCATCATCCCCGGGCGGTCGTCGAAGAGCCCCGCGCGCGCCCAGGTGCGGTCCCGCCTGGGCGGGATGGAGCGGTCCAGGTAGAGCATCGCCGAGCGCCAGCCCTCGCCCTCGATGATGTTGTAGAAGTGCAGCAGCGTCCGCTCGCCGTCGTGGAAGACGACGGTGTTGCCGCCGGGCCTGCCGGGGATGTCCACGAGCACCTCGGGCGCCGTCCAGGCCCGCGCGCCGGAGGGCAGTCGCGCGCACAGGATAGCTACGTCGGGATGCCCCTCGTGGGTCCCGGCGTACCAGGTGGCCAGCAACTCTCCGCCCGGCAGCTCCGCCATTGACGCACAGTGGCACGAGGGACGCTGGGGTATCTCATCGAAGATGAACCTGGATCCAAACATGGGCTTCCCCCGGGCTCTGTTCGCCGTCGTCACCGATGCTCCTGCGTAAGGAGGAACCGCCGCGCTGGCGGCGAAATCACAGGTGGTGGGCGGGAAAGGCCGTGCCTCTCGCATCCCGCATCTCGCCTCCCCCCTTCGCTGAAGCTACGGGGGACAGGCCGGCCTCCAAGAGGGGATGGTAGCTTGCACAGCCAACAGAAGACGCTGGCGTTCGCGCTGACGGCAACCTCGAGCCGGCGCTGGGCGCTGACCCTGGCCGGAGCAGTCGCCTTCACTGCCGCCACCGCCGCGGCGGCGCACGTTCGCATCCCGCTGCCTTTCTCACCGGTCCCGGTGACGATGCAGACGATGGTCGTGCTGCTTGCCGGGGCGACGCTGGGAGCCGCCGGCGGCGCCGCCAGCCAGCTCCTCTACCTGACGCTCGGCGCGCTGGGCCTGCCCATGTTCGCCGCGGCCCCGGTGACGACCGGCTATCTCCTCGGCTTCGTGGCCGCCGCGGTGATCGTCGGCGCGGTCGCCTGGCGCACCGACCGCGTGCTGCCTGTCGGGCTGGCAATGTTGGCGGGCAGCACCGTCATCTACCTGTTCGGTGCGACCTGGCTGGCGTTCCTGTTCGACCTGAGCCCGGCCAGAGCGCTCGCCCTTGGAGTTCTGCCCTACCTGCCGGGAGATGCGCTCAAGCTGGCGGCGGCGCTGGGAACCTGGCGCGTGGGGCGCGCGGCCTGGCAGCGGCTGGTCGGCGGGAGCGACGCAAGTTGAGTGACCTCGCCGACGCGGCCCGGGCCCTGGCCGAGCGAGCATGCACGGGCAAGGCGCTGGTGGCGCTCACGGGCGCGGGTATCTCCGCCGAGAGCGGCATCCCCACCTTCCGTGGCGAAGGTGGCCTCTGGACCAAGTACCGTCCGGAGGATGTCGCGACCGCGGAGGCCTTCTTCCGCGATCCGGCCCAGTCGTGGCGCTTCCACGACGAACTCAGGCGGCTCTGCCACGAGGCTAGGCCGAACCCGGGGGACCTGGGCCTGGCGCGTATGCAGGCCGACGCCGCCGCGCACTGCGAGAGCGCGGTCATCACTCAGAACATAGACCACCTCCACCAGGACGCGGGCAGCACGCGCGTCATCGAGCTGCACGGTGACATCATGCGGGCGCGGTGCCTGGAGTGCAACGCGACGACCGAGGAGCTTCCCGTCCCCCTCGAGGAAGTCCCGCCGCGCTGCGAGTGCGGAGGCCTGCTGCGGCCGGACGTGGTCTGGTTCGGCGAGCTTCTGCCCGAGGAGGCCATCGGCGCGGCGCGACGATGGTCCGAGCGCGCCGGGGCGATGCTTGTCATTGGGACCTCGGCCACCGTGGAGCCGGCGGCGTCGCTGCCGCTGATCGCGCGCATGTCCGGCGCCCTACTCATCGAGGTCAATCCGGAGCCGACGGCCCTGACGGGCGTGGCCGAGTTCTCTCTGCGCGGCACGGCGGGTCAGCTAATGCCTCAGCTAGCGGAGCTGTTCGCACACGACTTGCGGTGAAGAGAGGGTAACGCTCATGCGACTGAACGCAGGTGACTTCGGCATCGCGTTGGGCATCGTTTGGGGCGGAGCGGTCCTCTTTGTTACGCTCCTGAACATAGCGGCGGGCTGGTTCCAGCCGTGGGTGGAGCTGCTGATGGGCACCTATCCCGGCTATGATCCGACCTCCTCCTGGGGGGCACTCGCCGGATTTCTCGCCGGCTTCATTGACGGCTTCCTGGCCGGGCTGATCTTCGCACTGATCTACAACGTTCTCGTCTCCAGGGCCGAACGAGCTAGGACGGAGGCCAGTTGTGACTGAGCCGGCAAACGGCAATGGGCCCGGCGGGTCGAGCAGTCAGCGAAGTGACGACTGGGCCAGATGGCTGCTGAGCGTGCGCCTCAACATGGGGAGGACGGGGTTTGCGCTGGGCGCTGCCTGGGCGGCAGCGGTCTTGGCCATCATGCTGGTGCATCTGGCTACGGGGTGGCTTGAGCCGTGGGTGAGGTCCCTGTGCGGCGGCTACTTCGGCTTGGGGCCAAGCCTGTTGGGCGCGTTCGTGGTGCTCCTCCACAGATTCCTGGAAGGCTTCACAGTCGGCTTGGTCTTCTCAGCGATCTGAAATGGGATCATGGGCCACCACGAGAAGGCGCTCAAGGACATAGAGAGCAAGGATCGCTGAGCGCCATCGCCGACGTCGAAGGGACCGTCCGAATGACCCAGCGCGAGCGCTTCCTGGCAACTATGCGCTACCAGCCCGTGGACCACGTCCCTGACTGTGAGTTCGGCTACTGGGACGACACCTTCAAGCGCTGGCATCACGAGGGCCTGCCGGAGGAGATCAACAGCAACTCCAACTGCGATCCGTTCTTCGGCTTCGAGCGGAAGATGAACGTTCCCTCCGCTATCGGTCTGCACCCCGGCTTCGAATCGAAGGTCGTCGAGGATAAAGAGGGCCACCAGATAATCCAGGACAGCGAGGGTGTGCTGAAGGTCGTGCACACCGACGGCACCGACAGCATCCCGCGGTACCTGCGCTTCCCCATTGAGGGCCGCGACGACTGGGAGCAGTTCAAAGAGCGGCTCGACCCGGATGACCCCGTGCGCTACCGCGACGACTGGGAGGAGATCGCCCAGGCCACGCGCGAGTCGGACGTGCCCGTGCAGATCGGCTGCGGGAGTCTGTTCGGACGGGTGCGCAACTGGATGGGCTTCGAGGGCGTCTCCCTGATGTGCTACGACGACCCGGAGCTGCTGGAGGAGATCATCGAGCACCTCTGCAACCTCATCTGCACTGTGCTGGAGCCGGCGGTTGAGCACTGTCAGCTTGACGTGGGCGCCTTCTGGGAGGATATGAACTTCCGGCAGGGCTGCATCATCTCCCCGGAGATGTTCCACCGCTGGCTGACGCCGCGCTACAAGCGCATCACCGACCTCATCCGCAAGGCCGGCGCCGAGTTCTGCTACGTGGACTCCGACGGTAACATCCTCGACGTGGTGCAGGGATGGCACGACGGCGGCGTCAACATCATGTTCCCGGTCGAGGTGGCCGCCGGGTCGGACCCGTTCGAGATTCGCCGGCGCTGGGGCGAGGCCGGACGTATGATGGGCGGGGTCAACAAGCGTCCGCTGGCGCTCGGCAGGGAGGCCATTGACGAGGAGCTGCGGGCGCTGAAGCCGATGGTGGACGAGGGCGGCTTCATCCCGCACGTGGACCATCGCGTGCCGCCGGACGTAGGCTACGAGGACTACCTCTACTACCTGCGCCGCAAGCGCGAGCTGTTCGGCATCCCCGAGCCGACGGACGCGCCGATGTTCAACGCATGACTCAATTGCTCGTGGCGCAGACATTGCTGTCTGCGGTTCGTCTTCGCAACGACGGCAGACAGAAATGTCTGCCCCACCAATAGAGAACAGACAGGGAGGGCGCTCCATGGAAATGCCCAGCTTGACCAACCCGCTGCGAGGACTGATCCTGCCGCGCGAGTCGCGCTCGAAGCGGGTCAGCAGCTTCGACACGACCGGCGCGAATCACGATGCCTGGCCGCTGGAGCCCGGTGAGACGAAGACGCTCGCCGACATCGAGGGGCCCGGCTGCATCAACCACATTTGGATGACCAGCGGCTCCGATGAGCCGGCCTGGACCCGGCGCATGCTCCTGCGGATGTACTGGAATGACGAAGAGCAGCCCAGCGTCGAGGTGCCGATGGGCGACTTCTTCGGCATCGGCCACGGAGAGATACGACAGTGGGAGGCGCTGCCCATGAACATGACCGGCTCCCCCGGCGGCGATCGCTCAGCCTTCAACTGCTGGTGGCCGATGCCCTTCGCCTCGCGGGCGCGCCTTGAGATCGTCAACGAGGGCGAGAAGTCGCGGCCCATCTACTTCTATGTTGACTACGAGGAGTACGATGACCCCCTCGTGCACACACTCCACTTCCACTCGTGCTGGCGGCGCGAGAACCCGTGCGAGGGCTGGGCGGAGCCGGGCACCAGCCCCGGAGACAAGGACATCAACGCCACGCCCAACCTCACTGGCGAGGACAACTACCTCATACTCGACGCCGAGGGCCGAGGCCATTACGTCGGCTGCAACCTGAGCATCCATAACTGGGACGGCGGCTGGTGGGGCGAGGGCGACGACATGATCTTCATTGACGGGGAGAGCTGGCCGCCGTCGCTGCACGGAACCGGCTCCGAGGACTACTTCTCACACGCCTACGGGATGCAGGATGTGCGCGGGCTCTACCACGGCACCTCCCTGTTCAACCACGACCACGAGAACTGGGAGGGCAAGTGGACCGTCTACCGCCTCCACCTCACCGACCCCATCACGTTCCGCAAGTCCATCCGCATGACCATCGAGCACGGGCACGCGAACCATCGGTCTGATGACTACTCGTCCACCGCCTACTGGTACCAGACCGAGCCGCACAAGCCGTTCGAGCCGATGTTGCCAGTGGAGGAGCGACTGCCCAACGACCTCGACCCGACAGATGGCGTGCGAACATAACGGGAAGGGAGCGACAGAGATGGAGTACACCATACGTCAGGTGACGGCCATGATTATGCAGGTGGAGGACAAGGTGGGCGTCCTCGCCCGAGTTCTGGAGGTCCTACGCCAGGGCGGCGTGGACATGGTAGCCTTCGCCAGCCAGCGCAGGCGCGGCACTGCACTGATGGCCATACCCAATGACCTCAACACCCTCCGCGAGCTGGCGAGTGACCACGGTATGTCACTGTCAGAGCGCCAGGTATTCGTGGTTCAGGGCGAGGACGGGGTGGCTGCGCTATCTGAGATCGCTAAGCGCGTCGCGGAAGCTGGCATCAACATTGAGGATGTGGCGGCAATGTCTGTGGGCGGCACGTACGCGGCCGTCTTCACTTTCGCCGACGCCGACCTCATGGCAGCGGCCGAGGCGATGGGCCTGGAATGGCCTGACGAGTTCTGGAGCAGCGAGCCAGCCGACTGAGCAAAGAGAGGTGACGAAGATGGCCTATCGCGTGCGTCAGATGGCCGCAGTGACCTTGCAGGTGGAGGACCGCATCGGCATGCTCTCGCAGGTGCTCCACGCGCTGCGCAGCGCCCGCGTGAACATGCTCGCCGTGGTCAGCCGGCGTAAGGGCGGGACCGCGCTCCTGGGCATACCCGAAGACATCGAGACGGCCCGCAAGCTCGCCGCACAGGAGGGCGTGTCCCTCACCCAGCGCGAGGTGTTCTACGTGGAGGGAGACGACGAGGTCGGCGCGCTGTGCGAGATCACGGACAAGCTCTCCAGCGCCCGCATCAACATCGAGGATGTCTACGCGCTGGCGACCGACGGCAAGTACGCCGCGATCTACACGGTCGCAGCCGAGGATGTCGAGAGGGCCGCCGAGGCGCTGGACATCGGATAGCCGGAGTCAGGCGCCGCCGATTTCCGAACGCCAGCGTCGGCTAGCCCTCGTTTCAAAACCTACCGTAGGGCGGGCTTCCAGCCCGCCAATGCCGTCCTCGGGGGTTCTGAAGCTACCTCTAGCCCTCGTCGTAGCCGGTGAGCGGGCGATACCAGATGTTGCGGAAGCGCACCCGGTCGCCGTGATCCTGAAGCTCCAGCGGGCCGACCTCCGGGTGCGGCTCGTACTCGGTGAGGACCTTGTAAGCCGTCGGCCCTCTCAACTCCGTGCGATGGTGCACGACGATCCCGTTGAGCAGGACCGTCACGAACGCCGGCCTGAGCAGCGTGTCGCCGTCGAAGCGCGGGCCCTCCCAGATGACGTCGAAGGTCTGCCACGCGCCGGGCTCGCGGCAGGCATTGACCAGCGGCGGGACCTGGCCGTACATACCCCCGATCACCCCGTCGGCGTAGATCAATCTGTCATAGCAGTCGAGGACCTGGATCTCGTAGCGCGCCATCATGAAGACGCCGCTGTTCCCGCGAAACTGGCTCTCGCGCTCCACCTCAGTCGGACACGCGAACTCGACGTGAAGCTGGCAGTCCCCGAAGTGCTCCCTGGTCTGAACGCTGCCCGACCTGGGGACGATCTCCATGTAGCCATCCTCAACCTTCCAGCCGGGCTCGCCGCCGTCCCTGGTCATCCAGCCCGAGAGGTCGGTCCCGTCGAAGAGCACGACCGCGTCCGACGGGGGCGCGACGGGCTGGTCGGAACACGGCTCGCCAGGCCTCACGACGCGCGGCTGAGGTCGGTTGCCATCGTGCACGTGGTAGGGCGTCCCGGGCAGGATGGGCGTGTCGTCGAAGCCGAGATTCCCTGCACTTGCCGTCATTGTCGGTCCTCCGTTCCGGTGCCCCCGTTCCTCTGATGGGGGCGGTCGCGTTCGCTATCCCTCGTCGTAGCCGGTCAGCGGGCGGTACCAGATGTTGCGGAAGCGCACCAGGTCGCCGTGATCCTGAAGCTCCAGCGGGCCGACCTCCGGGTGCGGCTCGTACTCGGTGACGATCTTGTGCGCCGTGCGCCCTCTCAACTCCAGGTGATGGTGCAAGAGGACCCCGTTGAGCAGCACCGTCACAAAGGCGGGCCTGAGCAGCGTGTCGCCCTCGAACCGCGGGCCCTCCCAGATGATGTCGTAGCTCTGCCATTCCCCGGGCCTGCGGCAGGCGTTGACCAGCGGCGGGCACTGGCCGTAGAGCGCCCCGGTGGTGCCGTCGGGATAGGTCGGGTTGTCGTAGCAGTCGAGGACCTGGAC
>CBFDBV010000230.1:0-7614 GCA_965603135.1 uncultured bacterium | reverse complement strand
CAACGACATACGCAGACTGACGCCAAACGGCAGCGGCCAACCGCACGCGTCTCCGGCTGTGACGCCACGGAGCAGGGCGTGCGTGTCCTTTCCGACGACCGAGGACCAGTCTCGTGTTGGTTGCCGATTCCCGGCCGTTGGAACTACCGCGGCCCGCCCGCGTTGATTCCCGTAGCAGAGAGAGGTATAATGGTGCAAATGCGGGACGTGGGCTGCCTCGGGCACGAAGCGGCAGCGACCGATGCCGAACAGCAGGCAATGGGGAATAGGACGCGGCAGGGACGACAGCTACGACAGCAGCAACAGCTTCCAGCGGCGAACGGCGAGCCTTCAGTTGACAGTCGTTGGCCGTTCGTCGTTAGTCTGAAGTCCGAAGTCTGATGTCTGAAGTCTGATGTCTGAAGTCTGAAGTCTGAAGTCTGAAGTCTGAAGTCTGACGGGAGCGATACCAGATGGTTATCAGAAGCCGCGCGCCGACGCGGATAGACTTCGCTGGCGGCACCACCGACCTGCCGGCCTTTCGCAATGCCGAGGAAGGCGCGGTCATCAATGCCGCCACTATGCGGTATGCTTACTGCGCCCTGCGCGAGGTGGAGGGCAACGGCATCCGCATCGCCTCCCAGGACCTGGGCACCTTCGTTGAGGCAGCGGACATCAGGGAGCTGGAGTACGACGGCAACCTGGACCTGCTCAAGGCAGCGGTGCGCGCTCTGGACCTTCCCGGCGGGCTGGAGATAACGGTGCGCTGCGATGCCCCGCCGGGCTCCGGCATGGGCTCCTCGGCCTCGGTGGGCGTGGCGCTCCTTGGGCTGCTGGCCAAGTTGCGGCAGCTCAGGAGCGCCGAGCGCGGGACCATGATGACGCGCTTCGAGATCGCCGAGCTGGCGTGCGCGCTCGAGGATGAGCTGAGCATCGTGGGCGGCAAGCAGGATCAGTACGCCGCGGCCGTGGGCGGCTTCTCGTATATGCGCTTCAACGGTGACAGCGTGGCCGTCGAGTCTATCGAGGTCCCGGATGCGGTGCTGGCGGAGCTTGAGAAGCACCTGGTGCTGTGTTACTCGGGTCAGTCGCGCCTGTCGGGGGACACGAATCAGAAGATGATCTCGGCCTACGAGGCGGGCGAGCCGACCGTGGTCGAGGCTATGCGCACGGTCAAGCGCATAGCGGGGGATATGTACCGTGCCCTGCTCGAGGAGGACCTGGAGTGGTTCGCCGAGCTGCTCAGTGAGGAGTGGGAGGCGCGCGGCAAGCTGCACTCTGAGGTGGTCACGCCGAAGATGGCGCAGATGCGCGACGCGGCAATGCAGGCGGGCGCGGCTGGCGGCAAAGTCTGCGGCGCCGGCGGGGGCGGCTGTATGCTCTTCCTGGCCCAGCCCGACCAGGAGGCGCCCGTGCGCAAGGCCCTGGAGGGCACCGGAGGGCACATACTCGACTTCAGCTTCGACACGCGAGGCCTTCAGGTATGGCAGACCCGGTAGAGCCGCCTGCGGAACAGTCCGAAGCGCTTGCCGCCGAGTCCGCTGTCGGCGGCCTGCTGCGCTCGCCCGCCGCCGTCGCCCTGGTCATCGGCGTCGCGCTGCTGACGGTAGTCCACTATCACGGGAACCTCGCCTGGCTGGGCACGCTTGGGGTTAGGATGCCGGAGCGTGCGCAGCTCTTCGGCTGGTTCGGCTTCAACTTCCTCTGTCTGTTCGTGGTGCCCGCGCTGCTCGCCAGGCTGGTGCTGGGTAAGCCGCTGCGGGACCTGGGCCTGCGTATCGGCGACGCCCGCCTCTCGCTGCGCTACGCGGCGATCTTCGCGGCGGTGGCCATCCCGGTCATACTCATCGCCTCGCGGTGGGACTGCTTCCAGCATTACTACCCGCGCTACCCGTGGGCGCGGGATGACTGGCGCCTGCTGCTGCTCGCCCAGGGCGGGTGGCTGGTGTACTTCTTCGCGTGGGAGTTCTTCTTCCGGGGGTTCCTGCTCTTCAGCCTCGCCGAGCGCTTCGGCGCGCTGGCCATCGTGGTGCAGACCGTGCCGTTCGTGATGATGCACTTCCCCAAGCCTGAGGGCGAGAGCTTCGCAGCCATCATCGCGGGTCTGGCGCTGGGCTGGATGGCGTACCGCACGCGCTCCTGCCTGGGCCCGTGGCTGCTTCACTGGGTCTGCTCGGCCGTCATGGCCTGTGCCGTGGTCTTGTGGCCGTAACGACGGGCAAGGGGCAAAGGGCAAGGGGCAAAGGGGAACGGCAAACGACCCTTGGCAGGCCAAGGGCGGACGGTTCCAGCCTCCAGCCTCCAGCCTCCGCCGTCGGCGGTGCTGTGGCCCCTTTGCCCTTTGCCCATTGCCTATTGCCCGCTGTTCTGGAAGATGAGCACGTACTGGTGATGGATATTCGACACGAACGCGTGCGGGATGCCCAACGGGTAGAGGTTCTTGTTGTCCTGGACGAGCACCGTCACGCCCTTGAGGGGCAGGCCGGCCTCTTCGACAACGCGCGCGATGTCGGCGTGGTAGAGGTAGAACCTGGGGCCGTGGCGGAAGTCTGAAACGATGACGCACATATACTTGCCCTCGCGCAGCACCCGGCGACATTCGCCGAACACCTTGCCCAGCTCGCCCAGGAACTCCTCGTAGCTCTCGACGTTCCCCAGGTCGGCCGGGTCATCGCTGTATTGGGTGGGCAGGCCCTTGCTCTTGCGCTCGATCTCGGTCTTCATCCCGCCCTTCTTGGTCAGGATGCGCCAGTAGGGCGGGCTGGTGACGATGAAGTCGAAGCTCTCGGCCTGGAACTTGGAGAGCGCCGCGCGAGCGTCGCCGGCCAGGATGGTCTGCGCCGAGGTTGGCGGCACGTCGTCATCGCCGTCAAGCGGCGAGGCTGGGGAGTGCGCGCGGATGGCGGCCTCGAGCCGCTTGGCGGCCACCTCTTTCCAGCGATCAATCAGTTCGACGCCCACCCCATCGCGGTCAGTGCGATGGCAGGCGATCAGCGTCGAGCCGGTGCCCACGAAGGGGTCGAGCACGCGCTGGCGGGGCTTGGTGAAGAAGCGGATGAGGCGCTCGATGTCCGCCTCGGAGAAGGTCGCCGGGTGGGTGGCCTTCAGCTTGTCGCGCGGCGGCGTGATGCTGAAGAGCACGCTGGCGATGGGCTGGCCCAGCAGCTCGTTGGCCCGCTCCTCGCCATGCGCTTCCTGGAGCCAGCGGGCGAACTCCGCCAGCAGCTCGTCATCGAGGTCCTCGGGCCTGGGCAGCCCACCGCGCGCGCGCCAGAAGCTCTTGGTCTCGATGAGCCACTGCCGGTTCGACAGGTCGTTGAGCTGGTTCTTGGGGTCCACCTGATCGCTCACCGGGCCGGCCCTCCGTTCCGTCGCGCGCTCTTGCCGAACGTTCGTCGCCGAGGACGACATCACCTTGTCAGCCCCGTGGAGGGCTTCAGCCCTCGAGCGGCGAAAATGACGTCAAGTAGCGAGTATCGAGCTTCGAGTTGCGAGTAACGACTTGCAGCCGATTACCGTTTGCCGTTACTCGGCACTCGCCACTCGCTACTGTCGTTGCTGCCGTATCAGGAGGTAGACTTGATGGGTTATGCCGCCACCGGGAGGCGTGCCCGGCCCTCAACGCTGATGGTGACAGCGTGGGCTCTCGCTACGCTGGTGCTCGCCACCGTGGCCAGCGCCGCCCTCGGGGATGCCGGCGTTGCGCCGGTAGACTTCCAGCGAGCGCTGCCGGTGGTATTGCTGGGAGAGGCGCTCATCTACCTCATTGTGCTGGGCGGCGGCCTCGTGCCGGGGCCGATTCTGTTGCTGACCTTCGTGCTGGCTTTCGTCTTTCGCGCGCTCATCGCGACACTGACCACCGAGCTTGCTCCTCCCGGCCGCATTGACAACTTGCTGGCGGCGGCTGAGTATTACTACGCCTCCTGCTGGCCGGCGGCAGTGGCGCAGATCGGTCTCATCGCGGTCTTGCTGCGACTTGTGCGCCGGGCGGTGGGCCGTCCGCGCCGGATGCGCAGGCCGGCGCGTCGCGCTGTGGTTCGGACCGGGGATGAGATACTTGCGCGGCGCGAGCAACTGCTCTCCGCGCTCACGGAGGCTCCCGATGTGCCGCCCGCCTCCGCAACCATCATCGAGGAGCAGCAGTTGGGCGACCTGGGTGACATCGCCGAGGCGCCGTCTGAGGAGCCTGCCGGCTTGCTGAGCCTCGATCAGCCCTTGCCCTTCGAGGCAGAGACGCCGCCGCTTGCCCCTGAGCCGGGGCCTGCGCAGGCCCCGGCTGAGCCGACCGACGAGCAGACTCAGGCTGCGGCGGACGTTCCGGCGGATACAGGGGAGGATACGGAGACCTTCGAGCCGGTTCGCGCCGAGTCCGAGGCCGCGGCTGAGACCGCTCGTGAGCCGGAGGAGCCCGCCCAACCGCCACCCGTTGCCGGCTCGGCAGAGGCCGCGGAGGCCGACGCGGTCCTACCGGATCAGACCTTGCAGCAGATGGTGGATGCCGTGGTCTCGCAGGCGGGCGGCGAGGCCGAGGGGACGCAGATTCGCGTCTGGCGCACTGCTGAGCAGCGAACCGTGCTGGCTGCGGCCCCTGCCGGCGTGCGGGCGGCCGAGCTCAGCCCGCAGGCGGAGAGGCTCATCCGCGCTCACCTCGCCCTGTGCGCAGAGGTGGGCGCGCAGCCCACCGACCTGCAGATCGGCTCCGCCACCGGCGGCGGCTACGCGGTGCGCGTGATGGATGAGGCGGGCACCTTCACGCTGCTGCTGGCGAGTGCCGGTGAGCAGGCGGCCGCGCGCCTGGAGCTGATGGCTCGTGCGGTGGTGGACCCGCTGTTGCGGCTGGGCGGGCCCCCCGTAGGGGGGGCCGCCCAGCCGCGCACGCCCGAGCCACCCTCGCCCGGCACTCTCCAGGAGGACGCGGCTCTGTCCCGGCAGTTGTCGGAGGCCAGCGTTCGTGTCCGCAGCCGTCTTCCGAAGCACTGGCGAGCTCATCGAGGCAAGCAGGGCGGGGTCATCGCGCTGGCCGCGCCGCCAGGAGTTGCGTCGGAGGGCGCTGCACACGCTCTCGCCGAGTGCGCCGGGGCGGCCCAGGCAGTCGCCTCGGCGCTGGAGGTGGGCGTGCTGAGCTGGTTCGCCGTCTCGGGCTCTTCGGCAGGCGTGGTGGCCTGCTGTGCGGCCCTCGGCTCGGACGCCGCGCTGGTGGCCGCGCTCTCGTCCCCCGCTCTGGGCGTCGGGGAGGCCCTCTGGGAGCTGCGCCAGCTCACCCAGGCCGTGCAAGTGCCCGGCTCCTGAAGCGCGCCCTCTCAGTTGCCGATGACTCTAGCGGGTGAGATGTGCGAAGCTCTTGCGCGCCGAGGGCAAGCGCTCGGCTGGGACAGAGGGGCGGCGAAGACAAGCAACCCCCTTCCCCAGCGGAGCGCTTGCGCTCCGGTCGTGCTCGGGAGGCGAGTGAGTTGAGGCCAAGGCTCGAGCGCGAGCAAAGGCCCGCTCCATCCGACGAGGCAGCCGAACCTCGGGCGGCGTACCGGTATGCCGACGGCGCGCGTACGCGTGAGGGCCTAGTCAATGCGTACCGGCCCCTCGTCGAACAGATCGCAGATCGGTTCCTCCCACGGGGCGGCGGCGTTTGGCGCGAAGACCTGGTGCAAGAGGGCATCATCGGCCTCATAAGGGCGATTGATAACTTCGATCCTCAGCGTGGCGCGCCGCTGGAAGCCTACGCCTCCAGGGTGATCGCCGGTCACATACAGCACTACCTGCGCGATCGCGCCGGGCTGGTTCGCCGGCAGCGGGGGAGGGACGCAGTAGGGCTGCACGAGGTCATCTCACTTGACAGCATCGGCGCGGTCGGCGAGAATGTCGGCGGGGAGCGGCTGGTCACGGATGGCGGGCTGGGCGACGAGTTCGCCACGCGCTATGCGCTGGGCTGTCTGAGCGCGCTGCAGCGCCAGGCCCTGGAGATGCGCTTCCTGGACCGGCTGAGTCTGGGGGAGATCGCCGCTGAGCTGGGCCTGGATGTTCCCACGACGACGGCGACCATCGAGCAGGCGTGTGCGCAGCTTGGTCGCGCGCTGGGCCTGGAGGCGGATGCGCGGTCCGGTGGCGCGCGCTTCGACCCGGTCAGCGGGCTGTTGAGCCGGCCGGCGTTCCTGCGCAGGCTCCAGGAGGAGCTGGAGCTGGCGGCCAGCCGGGCGGAGGTATTATCCGTCGCTGTGCTGGACCTGACCGGGATGTCCGCCACCGACGCGCACAGCCAGCAGCGTGCGCTCGGGGCCGTGGGTGAGGTCTTGCATTCGCGCATCAGACGCACCGACATCGCCGGACGCTGGGAGGACCGCAGGTTCGCGCTCGTCCTGCCGCGCACTGACCTCGCCGGCTGCAAAGCGACGCTGGATCGCGTGGTGGGGATCCTACGACAGACGGTGCCGCTGAGTTCGCCCCGGGCCGGAGCGGCGGGCTGTCCGCGCGATGCAGTCGAGGCCCACGCATTGCTGTCAGTCGCCGCCTCTCGCGTGCGCCAGCGCGCAGTTGGCCTGGCCCGCGCGGCCTGAGAATGAGGCTGCTGCAAGTGCGCGGAGGATCGCGGTGACGCGCTACCTATGTCCCGGCTGATGGACGGCCTCAAGAGCTTGCTGGCCCGCATACGAAGCTGGTGGCTTCGTGTCAGGGCGCCGGGCCGCTTCCTATGCGACTCCTGCCGCTACGATTACGGTGATGTCTGCCGGCGGCCGGAGCGGCCTAACGCGACCGTCTGTGACGACTACCGGCCCAGGTAGGGTCTTGTCGGGCTGGAAGCTGAAAGCGCGCAGAGGCGCGCTTCCACCTGCGCCTGATCCCGCTGAAGCGGGATCAAGCGCAGGCCGACCTACGCGAATAATTGGAGCGAAGGCTATGTTGATTGCGCCCTCGATGCTATGCGCGGACTTCGCCAACCTCGAGCAGGAGGCCACGGCCCTGGCGGAAGCTGGCGCCGACTGGCTGCACTGGGACGTGATGGACGGGCACTTCGTTTTCAACCTGACCCACGGGGCGCTTGTGCTCAAGGCCCTCCGGCCTCACAGTTCCCTGGTCTTCGACGCCCACCTGATGGTCTCGCATCCGCTCCAGTACGTGGACGACTTTGTGCAGGCGGGCGCCGACAACATCACCGCCCATGTTGAGGCTTCGGATGACCCCCGCGAGTTGCTGGAGGCAGTTCGCGACGCCGGGAAGCGAGCGGGGCTCGCCATCAGCCCCGGCACACCCGCCCAGCAGTTGGAGGCGCTCCTGCCCCTGTGTGACCTCATCACGGTGATGGGCGTCGAGCCCGGCTTTGCCGGACAGAAGTTCATCGAGGGCACGGTCGAGAAGACTGCCCAGGTTCGCAGCCTCGTAGAGGCGACCGGGCGTCACGTTCATATCCAGGTGGATGGTGGCGTCAGCACAGACAACATCCGCCGGCTGCTCTCCGCCGGCGCTGACGTGATCGTCTCCGGCTCGTGGCTGTTCCGCCATCCGGGCGGGTACGCGCAGGCCGTCCGCGAACTCCGCAGCCTCGAGCAATAGCCCGGACTATTCGTGAACGGCAGCGGGGGCTCTGCACCCGCGCCGCCGCCATCTCCAGTCTCTCGCCACCGCATCATCCGGGGCCAGCACTTA
>CBFDBV010000229.1:0-7624 GCA_965603135.1 uncultured bacterium | reverse complement strand
GCAAACAACGACATCGCGATGGGCAAGCTGCTCAGGGCGGGGCGGGTAGAGGACACCGTGACCCTGGGCGAGGCCAGCGCCTCCCGCGCCGTCGCGGGGAGGCTCGCGGGCACCCTCGCCGATAATATGCCCGAGACCTCGGAGCCCGGCTACCGCGCCGCGCTTGAGTTCGTGGCCAAGCATCATCCCGACGCGGGCCGCCAGCGCGAAGCCCGCGACGAACTCCAGGAGTAACAGGCCGGGCGAGAGAGCCGTTACCCGCCTCCCGCCTCTACCCCGGCCTATTCACAAGCCTTCTCGGGCGCAGCGCGAGGATAGGTGTTGATAGGCCTGAAAGCCGCACAGAGCCGCTCTTGCAGGACCCGTCACGCGCGCACTCTGTGGCCTCCGGGGTGTTGTCGGGCTGGAAGCTGAAAGCGCGCCGTGGCGCGCTTTCACCTGCGCCTGATCCCGCCCAGGCGGGATCTGGCGCAGGCCGACCTACGCGAGCAATTGGGGCTAAGCCCCGATCTTGCGCAGGTAGGCGAGGCTCCTCGCGATGGATTCCTTCGGCTCAAGTTCGGTGCGGTCCTGCTCGCACACGATCCACGCGGGGTCAAGCTTCATCGCTGCCTCGCGCGCGCTCACCAGGTCAACCTCGCCATCCCCCAGCTCGATGAACTCCGGCCCCTGGAAACCGTCCTTGAAGTGATAGTAGCCGGTGCGGTCAGCGTAGCGCGCGATGAATTCGGCGGGGTCCTCGCCGCCGATGTGCACCCAGAAGACGTCAATGCAGAGCTTCATCAGGTCGGGGTCGGTGGCGCCTATGAGCGCGTGGATGCCCTTCGTGCCCTCGAAGCTGTCGAACTCGAAGGCGTGGTTGTGATAGCAGAAGGTGAGGCCGGCGTCTCTGCACTGCTTGCCAACGGCGTCAAAGGTCGGCGCGGAGTCAAGGTAGCCCTGGAGCGACGAGCGGTCGGAGACGCCGGAGCAGATGAGGTACTCACAGTTGCAGGCCTTGCAGAACTCGATGGCCTGCGCGACCCACGCGGTGTCTGTGTACCCCGCGTAGCCGCCGTGGACGCCGCAGAGCTGAAGGCCGGTGGCATCCAGCGCCTCCGTGACGGCTTCCGGCCCGACCTCGTCCACGAAGTTGGAGCCGATCTCGACGCCATCGTAGCCGATCTCGGCCACCTCCTCGAGCACGCCCCCGAGGTCCTCGTCCTGACGACCGCCGTAGACAATGAGTTGAAGGCCCAGCCTGGGCTCTGCCATCTTCATGTCCTCCCGATGACGACGTTGGGTTCCTCGCTGGCCGACTCTTCCTGCGGTGCGCAGGTTCTCCTTCAGTACATACAGGGGGATTGACTGAAACATCTCACCACGCAGGGCAAGCCCTGCGCTGGGAGGGGGACGGATCGGGGACAGTCATCCCGCCTGGGCGGGATTGCGCTCCGCTGGGATGGCAGGTTGTCAGGCGGCGCCCGCGAACCTTCACATCGGCGAGAACGGATGCAACCGATCGCGACGGTGATGAGGGGTGAGGACTATGCAGCACCACTTGACGATGGTTAGTGCCGTGGCGGCCGTGGTCATGTTGGTCTCCAGCGCCTGGGCGCACTGGGCTCCGCCGCCGGAGATGTTCCCGTGGGCGAACCCGGGCGCGGTGCGCTGGACCATCAACTACCGGACGATGAACCAGGACCAGGTGCGGGCCCTGCTGGACGCTGGCTTCAATCTCATCCAGGGCGGCGGGTTCAGCGAAGAGGCGATGCGGCTGGCAACTAACGCCGGCTGCCACCGGATGGCGTACATCTGCAGCCGCACCATCTACCACGAGCAGCTCTTCCCCGAGCACCCGGAGCTGAAGGACGCGGCGATCCTTACCCCCGAGGGCGAGTACAAGGTCATATACAACAACCCGGCACGCTACGCGGGATGCTTCAACCGGCCGGCGTGGCTCGAATACATCAAGGGCCGGATGGACAACCTCGCCGAGCGGGGCCTCGACTGCATCTTCTTCGACAACCCGATGACCTGGGAGTGCCACTGCCCCACCTGCAAGCGGCTGTTCCGCGAGTACTCCAGGGAGCACACGGGCACCGAGTACGAACTCGGCGCCGAGGGCACCCCGAAGGAGCTTGAGCGCTGGTTCACGCTGGACACCGCGCTCGGGTTTTTCACCGAGCTCCGCAACTACGCGCACGAGCGCGAGCAGCCGATGTTCATCGTCGCCAACAACCTGACGTACTGGCTCGTGGACAAGGGCCTGACCGACGGGCTGTTCACGGAGGCGGGCGGGCAGGCTCCCTTCGGGCGCGACCTGGCGGGCTACAAGATCGGCCTGGCGGCCAGCCACGGGAAGCCGACGGCGATACTGACTTACATCCCCGGCGCGGTGCGCATGGCCCGCGGAGTGAAGAAGTACGCGGCGCCCTCGGCGTCCGAGCGCTGGTACGGCTCCCCGGTTGCCGAGGAGTACGCGGCGGGCTGTGCGATGGGGCTGGCGCTGGGCGGCAACTACCTGTCGAACTTCAGCCTCACGCTGGACCGGCATGTGCTGGAGCTAGCCGACCCCGAAGACCAGCGCATCCTCGACGCCTGCGCGAAGTACGCTCAGTTCGCCCAGCGCTGGGAGAAGCTGTACGCGGGTCAGCAGCCGGGCAGCCGCGTGGGCGTGCTCTATGACCTGACGGAGGGGCCACGGGTCGGCGACATCCTGGGCACCCGGCGCAGCCCGACCAACAACCTCCTGTGGTACCTCCAGGGTCATGGCGTGCCGGCCGACGTCATTGTCAACACCGACCTCCAGGGCGACCGCCTCGAGGGCTTCGACGCCCTGCTGATTGACGGTGCGCCGATGCTCTCGCCCACCGAGATGGAGGGACTGCGGGCATTTGTCGAGGCGGGCGGGACCGCGGTCATCTCCGGGGCGCTCAGCATCCGCGATCGCTTCGATCTGCCCGAGGCGGCCCGATCCATCTCGGAGTTCTTACCCGGATGCACAGATACGCTGGTTCAGCAGGTCTCGGCGCTGGACCTGGAGATGGACGGCTACGAGCCTGACGGTGGACGCATCAAGTGCCCGAAGGAGGGCAGCGCGACGCTGACCTTCCGAGGCGAGGGCGGCACGTGGCGCATCTCGGTGCAGTACCTGGATGAGAGCGATGGCGTGTCGAGCTACGAGCTGCTGCTCAACGATCAGCAGGTAGGTGCGTGGACGGCCGACGAGGATGATGATGCCTGGCGGAGCTTCACGACCGAGGCGGCGGAGCTTGAGCCGGGCGACCGCATCGTGGTGCGCGCCACGCAGGGCGAGGGTGAGTACGCGCGGCTTGGCTCGATCACGCTGCGCACCGTCCCCGACGAAGGCGGCGTCTTCGAGCAAGAGCTGGGCGAGGGGAGGGTGATTCAGGTGGCCGGGCCGCTGGACTCCGCGCTGCCTGAGGAGGAGCAGCGCGCGGTCGAGGCCCTGCGCGCAGCCACGCCGGTTGGCGGCGCATGGCCCGACACGGTGCTCGTGAACCTCCTGCGGCAGCCGAGCCCGGCCGTCCTGGGCGTGCACATCGTCAACTTCGACTACGAGTACGCCGAGGACTATGTACTGAAGGCTATCCACCCGACGCCGGAGATCAAACTGCAAGTTCAGGACGCGCGGATGAAGGTCGCCAGGATGATCTCGCCTGACGGCGAGCCGCAAGAGCTGGAGATCGTCGAGGGGAACCTCACGGTCCCGCCTGTGATGAACTACGCGGTCGTGTTGCTCGCGGTGGACGTTGGGAGCATCGAGGGCCTTCAGCGGTAGGGCTGTTATCCGCTCCAGCGTGTTGACAAAGTAGCCGCAATCTTGATATGATCTTGAGCTTACGGTAGCACGTCGGGACGAGCGGGGGCTCTTGGGTCGTGATCGGGCGTCGTTCTCGGGAGCGCTGGGTATGCTGACAGGGGGCGTGGACGTAGGGTCGCTGGCGACCAAGGCCGTGATTGTGGAGATCGGACAGCGGACATCGGACAGCGGACATCGGACCAACGACAAACCGCAGGCCCAAGTCCGTAGTCCGAGGTCCGTGGTCCGAGGTCCGTGGTCTGAAGTCGGCAGCGCGCGCATACCCACCGGCCCCAGGCCGGTCGAGACCGGCCGGGAGGCCCTTGAGGCGGCCTTGGCGGCAGCCCACGTGGCGCACGATGACCTGGCGGCCATCGTTGCCACCGGCTACGGACGCGAGACCTTCGCCAGGGATGGCCTTGCGCAGGCCGCGGTGACTGAGATAAGCTGCGCGGCGCGTGGCGCGCATCTGCTGGACCCCAGCGTGCGGACGGTCGTGGACATCGGCGGCCAGGACAGTAAGGTGGTGCGGCTGGACGAGGACGGCTACCCGACGGACTTCGCGCTCAACGACCGCTGCG
This sequence comes from uncultured bacterium, assembly GCA_965603135.1. Lineage (GTDB taxonomy): Bacteria > Armatimonadota > Zipacnadia > Zipacnadales > UBA5352 > CBFDBV01. The sequence goes on along the minus strand of CBFDBV010000229.1, from coordinate 3,238 downwards.
CGGCCGGGACGGGGCGCTTTCTCGAGGTGATGGCCGAGGCGCTGGGCACAACGGTGGCGCAGCTTGACGAGCTGGCGCTGTCCGCTGCCTCGCCTGCGAAGATCACGCGAACCTGCACGGTCTTCGCCGAGTCTGAGGTAGTGGGACTGATGGCGAGGGGCGTGGAGCCCTCGCGCATAGCCGCGGGGCTGTGCCGGGTGATCGCCGAACGCACCGCCCACCTCGCCGAGCAGGTGGGTGTGCAGCCGCCGGTGATGCTCGCGGGCGGGGTCGGGCACAACCGGGCAATAGCCGCCGAGCTGGCAGAGGTGCTGGGAACGGAGTTGCTGGTGGCCGAGGAGCCGCACCTGGTCGTAGCCCTCGGCGCAGCGGCGATTGCGGCAGGGAGCCACGCAAGCCGGCCGGGCGCGTTGGCAGCGGGGCGAGGATAAGGCCCGGCGATACCGGAGGAGCGCTTGCGCTCCGGTGCCAACGGGCACGAAAGGACCGGAGACAACGCCAAGGAGGCGCGGGGTAGTGAGTGCTGCGCGCAGCTCGCTTGTCGTGGGGGTGATGACGGCGCTGATGGTGGCGTCGGTCACGCCCGCACGCGTGCACGCAGCCCAGAACGCCGAGGCCAAGGGCTCGGCCGGCTCTGCGACGGTCTCTTCAGCCGACCGCCTGCGGTCCGCCCAGCAGCTCGTGGCCACGGCCCGGCAGCTCGAGGCGCAGAGCGACCTGGAGGGCGCCATCGCCAGGCTCCAGGAGGCCGTGATGATCCTGCCCGCCTGGGCGCCGTCCAGGGGACTGCTGGGCAGGCTCTATCAGATGCAGGGGCAGGATGAGCCGGCTAAGGAACAGTACAAGAGCCACCAGCTCCTGAGCCTGCTGGGGCAGGTGGAGGGCGACGCTGATCCGTTCGTGCTGAAGCTGGCCGAGGCGGAGGGGCTGATGATTTTCCTCATCAACCAGGAGAGGATGACCCGGGGGCTGTGTGTCCTGGAACCGAGCGCGGAACTCTCGAAGATCGCGCGGGGGCACAGTGAAGAGATGAGGGATCGCGGCTACTTCAGCCATGTGTCCCCCGTGAAGAGCCACGCGACGCCCGTGGACCGCTTCGTGAAGGTGTACGGTCAGAAGCCGCGGGGCCTGGCCGAGAACCTGGCGCGCAGGTACGGGACCCTTTACTCGTTCTCGCTCCAGGGCATTGCCGAGAGCCACGCCGACCTTATGAAGAGCCCCCGCCACCGTCACAGCATCCTCTGGGACAAGGTGCAACTGGTGGGCGTGGGGATAGCGGTGAACGGCCACGGCGACTACTGGATCACCGAGATGTTCGCGAGGCTGCGCTGACCGCGGAGTTGGCGACAGGAAGCTGGAGCCCAGATGCGTGAACGGATGAGCCAGCGGGCGCGGGAGGCGCTCCTGGCCAGCGCCCAGGCCAAGGAGCGTGCCGCGCACGAAGTGCCGGACACCATCGCCGCGGCGGCTGAGATCATCATCGGCGCGCTGCGCGAAGGTCACCTGGTGGCGTTCTGCGGCAACGGCGGCAGCGCCGCCGACGCCCAGCACCTGGCCGGGGAGCTGGTTGGGCGCTTCAAGGTAGACCGGCCCGCTATCAGGGCCATCGCGCTCACCACCGACACCTCCGTGCTCACCGCCATCGCCAACGACTTCGGGTACGAGCAGACTTTCGCGCGCCAGGTGGAGGCGCTGCTGGGGCCGGGCGATGTGCTGGTGGCCATCAGCACGAGCGGCAACTCGCCCAACGTCCTGGAGGCCTGCCGGGCAGCGGCGGCGCGAGGGGCGCGGACCGTCAGCCTGGCCGGGCCTGATGGCGGCGCGCTCAAGGACACCGCCGAGGTCTGCCTGTGTGCCCCGGCAGAGGACACCCCGCGCATCCAGGAGATCCACCTCACCGCCGGTCACATCATCTGCGAGCTGGTCGAAGAGGCGTACGCCGGAGGCTGGAGGCGAGAAACGACCGGAGGGCAATGAGGCCTAGCGCCGATGAGATCACCCAGGCCCTTCGCGCCACGGCCGGACGGGTAGTTGGCCGGCGGGTCGAGGTCCACGAAGAGATTGACTCCACGAACCTGGGGGCCCTGCGGCGCGCCGAGGCGGGCGCGTCGGAGGGCCTCCTTGTCCTCGCGCACACGCAGACCGCCGGGCGGGGCCGCCTGGGCCGAAGCTGGGCCGATGTGCCGGGCGGTTGCCTGCTGTTCTCGGTGCTGCTGCGGCCGCTGAGGGGCGCCGAGGGCCTTCTGCCGGCCGCTGCGGCCCTCTCGGTAGTCGAGGCCGTGCGCGCAGAGCTGCAACTGCAAGCAGAGATCAGGTGGCCCAACGACCTGGTGCTGGCCGAGCGCAAGTTCGGCGGCGTGCTTGCTGAGCGCTCCGGCGGCGACTTGGCCGCGGTCGGCGTCGGCATCAACGTGAACGGTAGCCCCGCGGACCTGCCGGAGGAATTGCACGACACGGCTGCCTTCCTTTCGCCCGCGGTGGGCGCCGATGTTGACCTGTTGAGCCTGCTGCGGGCGATCCTGCGCCGGCTCGACGACAACTATCTCCTCCTGTGCGAGGGGGATACGAGGACGATAGTCAAGAGGATTGAGGAGCTTGACTGTGTCGTGGGCCGCCAGGTGTGCATGCTTGCGGGGGGCGAGCAGGTCAGCGGCCTGGCGATAGGTTGGCGACCGACGGGCGCGCTGGCGGTCCGCGACGACCTGGGGCGCGTACACGAGTTCCAGGCCGGGGAGGTCACACTCAGGCCACGCGCCGAGCGGTGAGCGCCTCGGCCCCGCCGAGATCGCAGCTCCGCGCCGTAACGCAGGGATTCGCGATGGCCGCGTCGAACTGCTTCTCCGGTGGCGCAACACTCCTGCTCGCAGGCTCAACAGCAACCAGGGATATGTGACATGGGCGATCGCAAACACCTTCGCCTCGTGAGCGTCCTCGCGCTGCTATGTTTGCTCGCACCGGCGGCGGCAGCGCTCGCGTCCACGGGCGACGAACTCATCGCCGGTTGCGAGGCGATGTATCGTGGAGCCTGGAGCGAGGCAGCCGCCTGCTTCCGGCGCGCGCAGGCCTCCGACAACACCTGCGCCGAGGCCCTCGTGGGCCAGGGCGCAGCCGCCTTGCAGCAGGGCAACGCGCTGCGGGCGCACGAGCTTTTCGGTCGAGCGCGAGTGCTCGACCCCGAGATCTCAGCCGCTTACGCCGGCGAGGGGGCAGTAGCTTACGCCGAGGGGAACTGCCACCA
>CBFDBV010000228.1:0-7629 GCA_965603135.1 uncultured bacterium | reverse complement strand
GGCGTGGGCGTGAAGGTCGCTGCGCCCGACGGGGAGCAGAAGCTGCTCAACGAGACCGAGGGCACCCTCGAGATGTGGGTCAAGGACACCCGTCAGTACACCGACCTGCACAACCGGGGTCTGATACGATGCGGCGGCCTGAACCTGTACCGGCGCATCTGCGTCGGCACCTACCTGTACATCGCCGGCGCCGGGCATCAGACCGGGTTCGTGCTGCCCCAGGGGCGCTGGTGTCACCTGGCCGCGACGTGGAAGCCCTCGCCCAAGGGTGGCACGGAGGTCGCCATCTACGCCGACGGGGTGCGCGTGGAGACCACGTCCAACCGGCACATCAACCCCGAGCCCGGCTGGGCCGGCCCTGATCTAATGATTCCGGGGGCTGGCTCGGGGCTGTTCGTGGACGAGCTGCGTGCCTCTGACATCGCTCGCTATGACGGCAACTTCGAGCTGCCAGCCGGTCCTTTCGAGCCGGACGAGCACACGCGCGTGCTCTGCCACTTCGACGGCGACGGGCAGGCGCTGGCGCTGGGGGAGACCGTTCCGCTGACGAAGCCCTGAGCGCGAGGCAGGGCGCAGGTTCAGCGCTTGCGCGCGTGGAAACGACAGTTGTCTGCAACCGACTTCGCACACGGAGGGATATGCTCGATGCCGAATGAAAGCAGCGCCAGCTTCGGCTCTCGCCCCAACATACTGATAGTAAACTGCCACGACCTCGGGCGGCACGTGGGCTGTCTGGGCGCGCCCATCGAGACCCCGCAGATGGATGCGCTCGCCGGGGACGGAGTGCTCTTCACCAACCACTTCTGCACGGCGGCGTCGTGCTCGCCCAGCCGCGGGAGCATTATGACCGGCCGCTACCCGCACAACAACGGCCTCATCGGGCTGGCGCACATCGGCTGGGAGATCGGCGCCCAGGAAGTCACGCTGCCGATGTATCTGAACGCGGCCGGCTACTCAACCCACCTCTTCGGCGTCCAGCACGAGCACAACGAGGCCGCGCGGCTGGGCTACCGGCACATTGACGAGAGCAGGCGCGACGCCTACGGCGCGACCGAGCTGCTGACAGGGTTCCTGGAGAGCGTCAGGCAGCCCGGTGACAAGCCGTTCTTCGTCTCGACCGGCTTCAGCGAGCCGCACCGCCCCTACGGGCGCGAGGGCTACGACAATGACGACCCTGATGAGGTCGAGCCGCTGCCCTACCTGCCCGATAAGCCCGGTATTCGCGAGGACATCGCGGGCCTGCACGGGCTCATCTACCGCGTGGACGAGTGTGTCGGGCAGATCGTCGAGGCCCTCGACCGCACCGGCCTGGCAGAGAACACGGTGCTCATCTTCACCACCGACCACGGGATAGCGATGCCGCGCGCCAAGGGCACCTGCTACGATCCGGGGATAGGGACCACGCTGATGATGCGCTGGCCCGGTCACTTCGACGGCGGCCGGCGCCAGGAGGAGCTGCTGACCAACTGTGACCTGCTGCCGACGCTGCTGGACCTCGCCGCCGCGCGCACCCCGGACTGCGTGGATGGCCGCAGCTTCCTGGCGCTGCTCGATGGCGGTAATTACCAGCCGCGCGAGGACATCTTCGCCGAGATGACCTGGCACGACAAGTACAACCCGATGCGCTGCGTGCGCACGCCGACACACAAGTACGTCCGCAACTTCGGCGACCGGCCTCTGGTGTATCTGCCGGCCGACATCTACGTTGCTCCCGCCGGCGAGGAGACGCGGGACGAGTTCTACGCGACGCGGCGGCCCCAGGAGGAGCTGTACGATCTGGAGCAGGACCCGCTGGAGATGAGCAACCTCATTGACGATCCTGACCACGCGGAGGTCGCCGAGAGGCTCCGTAAGCGCGTGGCCGACTGGATGCTCGAGACCAACGATCCGCTGCTCTACGGCGACGTCCCGCCCACGGCCCGGCAGCGGGAGCGGTTGGAGCAGCGCCAACTCGACAACTGAGATAGGTATCGTGGCGGGACTGTGGGCTGGATATGTGCTCATTTGGGAGGTGAGGAAGATGCTCTGGAAGCAAGGGGCGCTGACGGTGGGGGCGGGCCTTGTGCTCGTGCTCTGTGTGGCCTGTCTGGCAGGCTGCCCGTCACAGGAGGCGGCGATTGAGGTGGAAGAGGGGGTTCAGCCCGCGCCGGAGGTTGTGAACGAGGAGCCTGCGACAGAAGAGGAGGTGTCCAAAGTGGCATGGCAACTGACCAGCACAGCCTTCGAGCACGGTGAGCGCATCCCCACCAAGTACACGGCCGACGGCGAGGACATATCTCCGCCGCTGGCGTGGGGCGAGCCGGCCGAGGGCACGGCGGAACTGGCGCTCATCTGCGACGACCCAGACGCGCCGGTTGGCACCTGGAACCACTGGGTCCTGTATGGCCTGTCGCCGGAAGTCAGCTCCTTGCCCGAGGCGATCCCCACCACCGAGACGGTGGAGGAGCCAGCGCTCAAGCAGGGCCTGAACAGTTGGCCCAAGCTCGGCTACGGCGGACCTTCGCCGCCACCGGGCAAGCCGCACCGCTATCAGTTCACGCTCTACGCTCTCGGCGAGACGCTGGACCTTGAGCCCCGCGCCGAGAAGCAACAGCTCCTCGACGCGATGGAGGGTAAGGTGCTCGGCAAGACGATGCTAGAGGGCACCTACGGGCGCTGATCTGTAGGCGGGGGAAGGCGGAGGCTGGAGGCTCGAGGTGAGAAACGACGCTCTCGTGCCCCGGCTCCCGGACAGAGCCGTTCGTGGTGCGGGGGTGCCTGCCCGCCGTAGCCCCCCGCAGAGCCGCCGTCATTCGCAACTCCGCGCTGCGCGCGCCAGGGAGGCCGTGGCTATGAGGTCTTGCGTCTTGCTGTGGGCAACGGCAATTGTGTGTTGCGGCGCAATGTGCTGCGCGCAGGAGTTCCTCATCTTCGAGGACTTCGAGTCGGTCGAGAAGTGGCAGGGCTTCGAGCTGTCCGAGGACCAGGCCCACTCGGGCAAGACCTCGGCCCTCTGGCAGCAGATGGACCAGACGCGCGGCGTCTCGTGCAGCGAGATCCCGCACGACTGGTCCGACTACTCGGCCTTTACCTTCTGGGTCTACAACGAGAAGGTCGTGCCCACGGCGTTCATGTGCATCATCGCGTCTGAGAACCCGGAGACCGAGCGGGCGGACTACTGGAGCGTGAAGGTGCCGCTGAGCTTCACCGGCTGGCGGCGGTTCGGGCGGGAGTTGCGGCCCGGCGGCGGCGCGCGCTCGCCACTGGGCTGGGATCAGATCCAGAAGATCACGTTTACAGCATCCGGTTGGGGCAATGAGCCGCATCCCGAGGCGGTGGTCTACTTGGACGAGCTGAAGCTGACCAACGAGTTCGGCGGCCCGGGGCCGCTGATAGGCGACGAGGAGTTCTTTGGCCTGCTGCGCGAGGACATCGAGGCCCTCGAGCCGACTCGTGAGGCGGCCGCGGTGGGTGACTACCAGGCTGCCAGGGAGCGGCTGCTGGAATATATGCGCTCGCGCGAGGGGCCGGTCTGGAGCTTCGACTGGCGCGACTGGGACCAGCAGCGCAATCCCAAGTTCAATACCTCCAGGGCCGACCGTGCCTGCGAGCACATTTTCGGTTGGTTCCGGCAGGAAGCGAACCTGGGGCCGGACATTGACTGGACCGCCAACGCCTTTGACCCGAAGGAGCCGGCGTTCACCCCCGAGTGGACCTATGACCTCAACCGCTTCGGCTTCTGGCGCGACTTGGGCCGGGCCTACTGGGCCACTGGAGACGAGAAGTACGCCCAGGAGTGGATCGCGCAGATGCTCGACTGGACCTACGACCAGCCGCCGCCCGTCCTCGGCAGCCCCAACACGGCTCCCTGCTGGCGCACCATCGAGCAGGGCATTCGCGCGGCCGGATCGTGGATGGACGCCTATCATTACTTCCTGGGCTCGCCCTCGATGACGCCGGAGGCGCTGTGCACGTACCTGAAGTCCTTTGTCGAGCACGCGCGGACGCTGACTCGGATGACGATCGAGCATCCCGAACATGGCGGCAACTGGGTCACGATGGAGTGCAACGGCCTGGCGCACATCGGCGTGATGTTCCCGGAGTTCGCGGAGGCAGAGTACTGGCGCGAGGTCGCCTACGGCCGGCTGCTGATGGAACTCGACCGCCAGGTCTATCCGGACGGCGCTCAGAAGGAGCTGACCACCGGCTACCACCAGGTCTCGCGGGGCAACTTCATGCGTGCGCTGGCGCCGGCCCAGCGCAACAAGGTCCCCACGCCCGAGGGCTATCTCGAGAAGCTCAGGCGGATGTACTGGTACAACCTCTACTGCATGATGCCGGGCGGGTACCTGCCGCCGCTCAATGACGCCGGCAGGGGCAACATCAGGAAGACGCTTCAGGAGGCCTACGACACCTGGGGCGATCCCGAGTTCCTGTGGGGCGCGACTGATGGGGCAGAGGGCAAGCCGCTTGAGTTCACCTCGTACTTCTTTCCCTGGGCCGGGCAGGCCATTATGCGCAGCGGGTGGGGGAAGGACGACCGTTACCTGATGTTCGAGATCGGCCCCTTCGGCACCGGCCACCAGCACGAGGACAAGCTCGGCCTCTACCTGGAGGCCTACGGGCGCCCGCTGCTGACCGAGGCCGGGACGTACAGTTACGACCGCTCCAAGTGGCGGCGGCATGTGCTGGCGACGCCCTCGCACAACACGATCATGGTGGACGGCCTCGGCCAGCATCGCCGCGGCCTGCGGGAGACCTACGAGAATGAGGAGCCGATGATGCCGCCTGGGCGGCACTGGGCCACCACGGAGGTATTCGACTGGGCCAGCGGCATCTATGATAACGGCTACGGTCCCACGCTCGACGAAGACGGAAAGGCCCTTGGCCGTGAGCACGACCTCACGCAGGTCCGGCACGAGCGCACGGTGGTCTTCGTTCGGCCTGACTATTACGTGGTGATTGACCGGATGCTGGGCGAGGGAGAGCACACCTACTCGAACCTCTGCCACCTGGATGCGGACGAGGCGAGCGTGGATGAGGAGACGCTCGTGGTGAGCACGCTGGCGGAGGGCACGGCGAATATCACCTTGGTCCCGATCGCCACCGACGGCCTTTCCCTGCGCGTCGTGAAGGGCCAGGAGGACCCGGTGCAGGGGTGGCTCCCGCGGCAGAAGCACCGCCCGATCCCGACGCCCATCTACGAGAAGACCGGCACCCCGCCGCAGTTGTTCGTTACCGTTCTCTTGCCGCATCCGACCATCGAGGTGCCCGAGTTCTCGGCCGAGCTGCTGGCTGAGACGGAGGGGATGGTGGCGCTGAGGTTGGCGAGCGAGGGCGGCGAGGACGTTATTCTCTACGCGTTTGAGGCCCCCCTCTCTATGCAGGCCGGGGGCGTCACGGCGCAGGCCCGCCTCGCGGTCGTTCGGCGTGCCGCCGACGGTGAGGTCCGGGCTGGGCTGCTTGGCGGAACCGAACTCCGCGTGGACGGACAGGCCGTGAATCCGGTCGTGCCTGAGGAGACGTAGACGTATCGTAGGCGTATCGTGGCCTCGGCGAACGCTGGTCGTTAGTCGGTGGTCGGATGTCGGAAGTCGGAGGTCGGAACTGCAATGACCGAACGCGAGCGCTACCTGGCGATCATCCACCACGAGGAGGTTGACCGCCTACCGTATATGTTCGGCGGGCCCCGCGCCTCCACCTTCGCCGCCTGGCGCAAGCAGGGCCTCAGCGAAGAGCAACAGCGGACCTGGGGCTCCTGGGTCGGTGCGGAGGGCTTCATGGGCGTCGGCAAGTTCTACACCAGCGTCCATCCGCTCTTCGAGGAGCGGATCATCAAGGAGGAGGGCAACATCCGCACCTGGGTGGATGGCTGGGGGCAGACCCGACAGGATGCAATTGTGCAGCCCACGGCGGGCTTCGCGACGCGCCGCTACCTGGACTTCTACGTGAAGGGCTGGGACGACTGGAGGCGCGTCAAGGAGCGCCTCGACCCTCACTCACCGGAGCGCACCACGCCCCTTACGGAGGATCAGATCCCGCCTCACTTCGGCCCCGATGGCTACGGTACCCACCCGGTCGGCGGAGGTTGCTGGCGAGACAACGTTGAGAAGTGCAATGCGGCGCACGTGCCGGTCAGACTCGTTGTCGCCGGCCCCTACTGGGCACTCCGCGACTTCACAGGCATGGAGGGCCTCTCGATAATGTTCTACGACCAGCCCGACCTGGCGCACGAGATGTTCGACTACTGGGCCTGGTTCCTGATGGAGCTGCTCGACGAGCCGCTCAGCCACATCAAGGTGGACGAGGTGATCACTAACGAGGACATGGCCTTCAAGGGGCAGGCGATGATGTCGCCGCCGCTGATGGAGCAGTTCCTGCTGCCCAACTACCGCAAGCTCTACGAGTTCTTCAAGAGTAAGGGCGTCGAGGCGCTGGTGATGGACTCGGACGGCTACAACAACCAGATTCTCGATGTGCTCTACCCGGAGGCCCTCGACGGTATCCAGCCCATCGAGATCGCGGCGGGGAACGACCCCGAGGAGATGCTGCGCGAGTACCCGGGCATCTTCATCCACGGTGGGATAGACAAGCGCGAGATGCGCTTCTCACGGGAGCAACTGCGAGCCGAGGTCGCCAAGCGTTACAAGACTGCGTGGGAATATGGCGGCTTCGTCCCGCACACCGACCACGGCGTGCCGCCCGACATCCCCGTGCGCAACTTCCTCTACTACGTGGAGTTGGCGAGGGGCTTCTGCGACGGCGAGGACCTGGACAACTACGAGCCGCCCTGCGAGCTGGAGAAGGAGCTTGGGCCCATCGAGGAGATGTTCGACCCGCACAGCGCCATCGCTCTCGCGTACGGAACCGACGAGGACGTCCACGGGGACCTCTGACGACCTGTGTGAGGGAGGCCGGACCCGGAATGCGGACAGTGAGCGCAACGACTCTCGTATTGGCGGTGACTGCCATGGGCGCGCAGGGCCAGCTCTTCCCGAGGTCCGAGCATCCGACGCTCGAGGATCAGCCGTACCAGATCGGCGAGGTGCTCTACGAGGATGACTTCTCCGGCGACCTGAGCAACTGGCACCCGGAGGGCGAGGTGCACCCCAAGATCACCGAGGGCCGGATGGAGGTTGACACGCCCTCGGGCCTGACGACTTGGTTCAAGGAGAAGCTCTCGGGGGCGGTGATGATCGAGTACGAGCGTCAGGTCTGGGCGATGGGCGGGCCCAACGACCGCGTGAGCGATGTCAACTGCTTCTGGATGGCGACCGACCCTGAGCACCTGGATGACTTCTGGGCGCGGTCAGAGTGGCGCGGCGGCGACTTCAAGAACTACGCCACGCTCAGGCTCTACTACGTCGGCTACGGCGGCGGCAACAACACCACCTGCCGCTTCCGCCGCTACACCGGCACTCCGCCGCCGCCCGACCCGATCCATCACTACGACGGCAACCCGCACTACCTCATCGTGCCCAGCCACACCTACAAGTTCCAGCTCGTCTTCTACGACGGGCTGGTGCAGTACATCCGCGATGGCGAGGTCATCTTCGAGTACCAGGACCCGGACCCGTACACGGAAGGCTACTTCGGCTTCCGCACGGTGCGCAACCACGAGTTCATAGACAACTTCAAGGTCTACCGGCT
>CBFDBV010000227.1:0-7644 GCA_965603135.1 uncultured bacterium | reverse complement strand
GCCATCAGCCCGGATTGCCACGGCGCCGCGGTAGGCTCCGGGCTGCGCCTCAGGCGGAACACGAACGGTGAGCGTGACATCCTTGAAGTGACCCGCCGGCAGGTCGAATGCGCGACAGGGATCGAGCAGGGCCGCCGCCGGCACCCGGTCGTCGTCCGGCACTCGTGGCGCTTGCCGCTGCATCACGCGGCGGTTGAGGAACAGCCGCACGTTCTCAGCCGGGATCGTCGCCCCCTCCGGCCCGCTCAGGGAGGTCGCCTCGATGCTCAGCTCGTTGAGGTCGCTCGTCGCATAGATGACAAAGCCGAGGCTCTGCCACTCATCGCGCGCGGCGAAGCTCTCCAGCCTCGGCTCATCTTCAGTGACCTCGGGCCGCTGATCGGGATCAACCTCATCCACGAAGTACTTCGGGACTATCACACAGCCCCGGTCCGAGCCGGGTAGCTCGAAGTCGAACCGGTCCAACTCGCCGACCGGCGGCGGACCCGCGTCCGGCATCTCAATCTCTCCCATCTCGGGGGCCGCGATGGGCGCCGTCAGGTCGAAGGCCTCCCTGGGCATCCGCCAGATGGCGAGCTCATCGAGGGCCCCATCGAGTGATTGACCGATCCTTATCTCGTGCACGGCGCGCCTGGGCGGGATGGCCTCGGTCTCCTCGCCCACCTTCTCCCCGTCAATGAAGAGCGCCAGCTTGCCGTCGCCCCAGGCGAAGGCCACGTGGCGCCACTCGCCCGCCTTCCACGCCGAGGTGTCCACGTTGACGCGCTTGTACTGGCCCACGCCGGCTGCTCCGGTGGCCACGCCGAGCGTGTTGTCGGCCAGCTTGTTCAGGTTCAGGTAGTTCCCCTTCTCCACATAAGCGCTGAACAGCACGTGGACCTTGCCATCCGAGCCATCCCAGTTGGGGCGTATCCACATCTGTACGGACCCCTGCTCCGGCGTGAAGTTCCCGTCATCCCCGATCACCGAGAACCGCGTCCCTGCGGTCAGCACCAGTGCTTTCCCGAACCTGCCCTCCACCAGCCGCGGCGGAGGGACAGGCCCGGCGGGCCCGCGCGTTCCGACGGCCCAGTTGGCCCCCCCGTATTCGTCGAAGTGCGCCACGTAGAGCAGCCCTTCCGGGGCCTCCTGGCCGAACACCTGCGCGCCGACAACAGCCAGCAGACACACTGCCACAACTGTCCCGAACGTGAAGGAACGAGTGAAAGCGTGTATCGCTATCCCTCCTGAGGGCGTCACTGCCCAGTCCCGAGCGCCTCGCGCAGGGACATGATGTGTGCGACTACCTCTCGTGAGCCACGGCAGACGGCGTGCCGCCCTGGCGGGCGACCTGCTCCTCGGCCCCCGATGCCCGCAGGTAGTCGGTCAGGGCATGGAGCGGGAGCAGTCCAGTAGCCATGAGCCGGTATGGGTAGTAGAGGGCCTGGGCGAAAATGGTGAATGTCGCCTCGTTGTACTCCCACCGCCCGCCCGGCGCCATAGCACCAAGCAGGTACTCAATACCGCTGCGAATGACGGGAGTGTCGAAGCGATGGCCGCAGGCCAGCAGGGCGGAGAGCGTGTGGGCGGTGTGAACCGGGTTGCTGGGCCCGACGCCGGCGTAGCGTGCGTCCCGGTCTGCTCGGATGGTTTCTCCCCAGCCTCCATCGTCGTTCTGGTGTTGCACCAGGAAAGCGATCGCCTTCACCATCGCTTCGTGCGACCGCGCCAGGAGCCTGTCGTCGGTACAGGGGCTTGGGCCACAACCCAGCCCCAGCTTACCGTAGGCCCTGAGCACATCATCAGTGCCGGCGATGTAGCCAGCCCACCAACGCGCCCACCAGGCGCCGTTGCGGCACTGGGTGTTGAGCAAGAAGCGCAGCGCTCCGCGGACCGGCTGATCGTCAGTGGTGAAGCCCAGCTCGGCTAATGCCTCCAGCACTCGTGCCGTAACGTCGGCCGAGGCCACGTCGAAAAGAGCCTGCTGGAGAAGCGCACAGGGGCCGGGTCGGCATCGGACGAAGGCATTGTCCCAGATGCTGAACCCTCCCCGCCTGTTCTGTCGTTCCATCAAGTATGTCCTAGCGCGCTGCAAGGCGCGATCTATCTTGAGCTTGAGTGGCCCCCTCGCAGTTCTCGCGGCCGCGGCCAGACCGCGCAGGACAGAACCGGTGCTGTCACTGTCGGGATCGCTCCGGCACCCGCTTGCGTACGCGTAGCCGCCGTCGGCCCCCTGCCATCGCAGGACAAACTCAATGGACGGTAGGATCTCATCGTCCATGGCGCCATGACCCGAGACAGACAAGTAGGCGTAGACACCACGGCTCGTATTCCACAGATCGCTACCGACGGCGTTGACAAACGTGCCCCCCTCTCCGGTTTGGCGGACCATTCCGCGAAGGTAGTCCAGCGCGGCGACGATGCTCGAGGCGTCCACCGGAATCCCGGCTTCACGGAGGCCCATGATGTTCAGCGCAGTGTGGATGGGACTGTAGAACCAGCCGCCGCATTGGTCCTGCTGGGTCCGAATGCGACGCGTAAGCTCCTGCACCGAGCTCTCGTGCCAGCGACGGAATGTCTTCAGCCGCCGAAGCAGCCGCAGCGGCCATCCCCACAAGCGGCTGCGCTGCAGTGCGCTTCGGTAGAGAATGGCGACCGCGGGCATGGCCTTGCGCACCATGCGGTTGAGCTGCCGGTGGGCCGCGGCAAGGAGGCGCCAGCGCTCGGCCGCCGCCCATAGCTCCGGCGCAAGCAGAGGGGCAGGACGCAGGGCGCGTCCGTGATCAACATACGCCACCACGAGGTCCGCGAGCAGCTTGTGGTCCCGTCTGAAGGCGCGCCAGGTCTCCGGCTTGCCGTGCTTCAGGAAGTGCTCGGCACGAGCGATCGTGGCGCGAACCTGCCGCTCCAGGTCTTCGTCTATCCCTTCATTGGGCCTGTACCACGACGCGGGCCGAGTGTCTGGGGCCACCTCGCCAAGCACCAGGCGCAAGGTGACAACCGCGACGCGGGTGACGTTCTTGCAGGACGGAGAGCCCGGGAACTTGTAGAAGCCGCCGTCGGGGTTGACCTGCTTGACGATGTGACGGACCAGGAGACACTCCTCGCGGGCCGCGCCTTGCTGCTCAATCAGCCCCGTGGTTCGGAGCATGATGATGTAAAGGGAGCCACAGAACGCGTACAGATCACACGGGTCCTCCCACGTGCCCTCCGGGCTCCTTCGTTCCAGCAGGCGCGCCAGCGCCATCTGCCGCGCCTCACGTACCCTTGCGACGAGAGCATCACCGCCGTCATCAGCCCGTGCAGCGCGGGCGGAACACAGGCATATCCCTATCAGGCAGAGCAGCGCGACCAGGAGTCCCAGGGCCAAGTCACCTCGTCTCCCCTGCGATTGTCAGGCGAAGAAGGCTGGAAGCCGTTTCAGAACCTCGCGTACGTCGGGCTTCCTCCTCCACGGCGACACGACCTGCGCGGCGAAGGGACAGGCCCACTTGGCCCGCGCGTGGTCATCACCCCAGGTGTGTCTGCGCTCACTGACTCAGTTCAGAGGAACGAGGTAGCACTTCGCCTGCCGCGGCTCAAGCGTGTCGGTCAGCGTGCCACCAGCCAGCCTGCCTGGGCTGCCGCCGAGGGCATCTCGCACTTCTTCCGTATCCGCCACCTCCTCGAGCTGTAGCCGCACCGCCTGCTCCTCTTGCGTGGGATTGACGACCAGCATGTGCGCCACGCCATCCTTGAGATACGGGCGCCGCTGGACGACCAGTTCCTCGTTCGCACTTTCCGGATGCAGGTCTGCGTAGGGAGAGGTCCAGATGCCTTGGTGCGCGGCGATCTCGGCGATGACTCGCTTCAGCGTCTCCCAGAACTCGGGGAACTCCTCTGCGATGTTGACTCCTCGGATCGCACCGTTGTCGTAGTAGGTGTCATCGAAGGCGTACCAGAGCAGCCCCCGCGCGCCCTCGGCCAGCGCCAGGTAGCTCATGCAGCGCAGCTCCTCCTCGGTCGGCAGGCGTGGCACGCCGTCCCGGCCCTTTCCCTTCTCCGAGACCGCCTTTACCGTGTAACACTGGAGCGCGATCCACACCGGCTTTCTGCCGAACACCGCATCCACCGCCGCCTTCGTCCAGATGGCGACCCTCCTCAGCGGCGGATCGTCCTCTCTGCGCACCGGATAGGAGTCGGTCGCGAAGATGTCGCAGGCGGGTGCGTAACGCGCGAACTCGGCGGGCCTGTTGTGCAGCAGGAACATGGGATGCGTCGGGTCCCAAGCGGCCCACTGCTCATAGAGACGGGTTATGTCCTCCGGCTGCCGGCCCGGGCCGTGAGGCTCGTCGTCGAGGTAGTACATCGCCAGGTCGCGGCTGCCCCGGTAGTGGGTCAGTGTTGCCTGCGCGGCCTCAGCGTTCGTTCTGATCCCGCCGCCCAGCCCCACCCCGAGGATACCGGCCTCCCCGCACTTTTCCATGTAGCCGACGCCATCGCTCTCGCGCTCCCAGCCCGGCGGGTAGGTCGTCGTAAACGCGGCAGCGATGTTGAAGCCCGCCTCCCTCACCAGCTTCAGGTCCTTCTGCCGCACATGATAGGCCATGATCGGGAACATCGGCTCCCCCTCCACCAGCAGCACCCCGTCCGGCCTGATGTCCACCAGATCCTTCTCCGGCGGCGTGTACCGCATCTCGCGTTCCAGCATCGTCTCCCGCGTTCCATCTGCCCGCGTCGCAACGACCTTCGCGTGGTACTCCCCCGCCTGCAGCTCTTGCGCAGGAATCACCGCCCCCGCAGCGACCTGCTGCGCGTTGAGGGTCGCTGAGACGACTTCCGTGCCTCTGCCGTCGCTGATCGCGAGCTCGAAGCTGCGCGGCGGATTCGGCGCGTTCGGCACCACGCACGAGCCCAGCAGCAACTCCGAGGAATACCTCAGCGTATGCAGGAACACGTAGCTCTGCCACTCATGCCCGAAGGTCTTGGCCCGGCTGCTCAGGCAGACCTCGTCAATCGCCCCGATCAGCTTCTCGTTGCCGCCGGCGTAGCTGCGTATCCAGAACGGGTTGTCGGAGATGCTGACGTCTCCGACACCCGGCCCCACGTCGAACTCCTTGTCAATCTCCCCGTTGACGAAGGTGCCGATCCTGCCGGCGGGCCCATCGTAGACCAGCGCCAGGTGCGTCCATTCACCGATCGGTATCTGCGTCTGCCCGTGCAGCCAGTTACGCTGCTCCCCGAGCTGCACGCCGACGTACAGCACTCCCGGCGGCCGGATCGTCATCACGAACGGGAACAGCTTCCCGGCTATGTCGAAGGCCCAGAACGGCTCCTTCCCACTCGGCTGCGTATCCAGCTTCACCCACGCCTCCAGGGTGAACTGATCGGTGATCGCCGAGAAGTCGCCCTGGACGGAGACGTTCCCGTTACCCTCGTCCCAGTGAAGGGCCTTCCCGAACTTGCCGTCCACCCATTCAGCGCCCCTGATCTTTCCGACGAAGGCACCCGCCGGCGACGCATCGGCTGCCATCTCACCTTCGCCCTCGTCCAGATGCCACAGCAGCACCGTCGAGTCATCGGGCGCGATCAAAGCCGTCGGGACACCCGCCCAGCCCGTTGCCACCGCGGCGCACAGACCCAGCCCACATACTGCCGATAGCGATCGCATCAGCTTCTCTCCTCGCCGCCCCTCGCAGGCCGCCACAAAGCACGCAGAAGCCCACCAGGCAGCAGAGACTCAGTACAGGGATGCCGTGGATCGTAGGACTCCTGTCTGCAGTGCGCTCACGTGTCGCGTTCCGTTACCTCTCCTGAGGCGCAACGGCCAAGGCGGTGTCGAGAGAGGTGATCCGCTCCTCGGCCCCCGACGCGTGCAGATAGTCGGTGAGGGCGTCCAGTGGGAGAACGTAGGTCGTGAAGGGGTACGAGTAGTAGAAGGTCCGGGCGAAGAGGGTGAAGGTAGCCTGATTGTCCGCCCACTGGCCGTCGGGAGTCATGGTTCGCAGAAGATACTCAATGCCGTCTCGGATGACGGGGTCATCGGTGGGGTAACCGCAACCCAGCAAAGCCGAGAGCGTATAGGCCGTCTGGAGCGGAGTGCTTTCCCCTACACCGGCACAGCGTATGTCGGAGTCCGACCGGATCGTCTCCCCCCAGCCGCCATCAGCATTCTGGTGCTCTACCAGGAAGTCAACGGCCTTCATCATCGCCTGGTGCGACCGCGCCAGGAGCCGGTCGTGCCCATGCGGGTTGGGGCCGCAGCGGAGCCCTAACTTGC
Source organism: uncultured bacterium (assembly GCA_965603135.1). Taxonomy (GTDB): domain Bacteria; phylum Armatimonadota; class Zipacnadia; order Zipacnadales; family UBA5352; genus CBFDBV01. Next base: position 1,406 of record CBFDBV010000227.1, on the reverse strand, counting down.
CGTAGGCCCCGAGCACCGTATCGGTTCCTACGATGTAGCCTGCCCACCACCGACACCACCAGGCGCCGTTCTTACACTGCGTGTCCAGGAAGAAGCACAGCGCCTTGCGCATCCGCTCGTGCTCGGTGGTCAAACCCAGCTCAGCCAGAGCCTGCACGATGCGGCCCGTCTGGTCAGCCGTGGGCACATCAAGCAGGGCCTGCCTGAGGAGTCCGGAGGATCCGCGCTTGCATCTCGCCAAGGTCTCGTCCCAGACGCTGAATCCTCCCCGCCTATTCCCGCGCGGCAACACATACGCGATGCCACGCTCTAGAGCCCGCAAGATGCTTGCTCTAACTTCTCCCTCCGCGGACCTCGCAGCCAAGGCGAGAGGGCGTAGCACAAAAGCAGTCGAGTCGGCATCGCAGTGGTTTCTGGACCCGCTGCCCCACGCGTATCCCCCGTCCTGCGCTTGCCATTGAAGGAGGAATTCAACGGACTGGCGGATCTCTGCGTCCATTGCGCTGTGACCGGGCACGCGCAAGTAGGAGTAGACTCCATGGCTCGTGTTCCACAGCTCGCAACTCATGGCGCTGACAAACGTGCCGCCGTCCCCGGCGGGGAAGGTCATCTGACGGAGATGTTGGTGGGCACGGACAATGCTGGGGTCGTGCAGCGGCGTCCCCGCCTCATACAGGGCCATGACATTGAGCATAGTGTGGATGGCATTGTAGAACCAACCACCACACTCGTCCTGTTCGCTGTGGATGCGCCGAGCGAGGCGCTCGATGGATCTCTGGTGCAAGCGACGAAACACCGGCAGCCGATGGAGAATGCGCAGCGCTCCTCCGCAGACGCGGCTCCTCTGCTGCGCCTTGCGGTACAGAATCGAGAGCGCCGGCAACGCCTTGCGAAGTACGCGACTGAACTGCCGACGAGCCCCCGCAACCAGGGCTGACCAGTCCTCCAAGGCCTCGACTTCCGGCTCCAGAAAGGGAATGAGAGGCAGCGACTGTCGTGGGCCCACGTGTGCCAGCAGGAGCCTCGCCAAGAGCCTGTGGTCAAGTTCGAAGGCCAGGCTGGTCTTCGTCTTGCCCTCCTCCAGGAAGTGCTCGGCACGGGCGATGGTGGCGCGGATGCTTCGCTCCAGGGTCTGATCAATCTCCTCATTGCGCCTGAACCACGAGCGGGGCCGAGGACCTGGCTCCACCCCGCCGAGGACCAGGTGCAAGGTGACGAGCGCGACGCGGGTAATGGTCTTGCAGGACGGAGACCCCTGGAACTTGAAGAAGCCGCCATCGGGGTTGACCTGGTTGACCATGTGACGGACCAGGAGACACTCCTCCTGGGAAGAGCCGGGGCGTTCAATGAGCCCCGTGGTCCGGAGCATGATGATGTAGAGGGAGCCGCAGAATGCATACAGATCG
>CBFDBV010000226.1:0-7717 GCA_965603135.1 uncultured bacterium | reverse complement strand
CGCCGGCCTCAGACGCCGACCTCTCGACCTCCACCACGGGTTGCTCTTCGCCGACAGGCCACATCTTCAGGCTCGAGGCCGCATCGCCGTCGCCGTGGACTGCCGCGATCATCTCGCCCCGACCGGCAAGCAGCGCCTCAACTGACTGCACCGCCGCAACCGGCCCCGAGCGCGTGAAGGCTAGGTCCCCGAAGTTCGCGGGCTCCCGGAAGCCCGTCTTCACCGGCCCCCACGAGCCCAGCAGCCCTTGCTTCCAGGAGCAGTGCAAGCAGACGTTCGCGCCCCACCGCTCACCATCCTGGGGAGCGGGCGTTCCGATCTCCGCGAAGGGCACGGCAAGCTCCACCCGCCATTCGCCCTCGGCGATGTCACCGGCGCAGCGTGCCCCCGCCGCGTTCCACGCACTGTCATCGCCCTTCGCATCCAACAGTGCACCGGCGCTGTTCATAACGAACTGGAAGTAGCCCGAACGGGTCTGGCCGGGGTCCAGAATCAGCTCGATGGCATCGTCCAGGTAGACCTTGGCGTCGCGCTCCTTGTGCCTGGTGAGGGGGGTGATGCCGTGGGGCACGGGAGTCAGCGCCGCGAAGTACAGCATCTTCTCATCGAACGCCATCCAGAATCGCGGCTGCACGGAGATGAGTTCCCCGCCGCCTGGCTGCCTCAGTCCGCTAGTGCACGCGGCCTGGTCCCATTCGCCCGCCGCGAGCATTCCATCAATCGTCGGCGCGCTCTCGCACATCCCGACGGTCAGCAGCGGCCTGCTCTCGGCTGCCGCCTCCGCGGTCCCGTTGCGCGACACGCACAGAGTTGTCACTATCGCCAGGCACAGCGCCAACTCACCCCGGCGCAAGCACACTCTCATGTCGCCGCCTCCGTTCCGAGTGTCGCCCACTTCCTGACGTCACTGCCAGACTTCCTCATAGCCCTTGCCCAGGTATGCTCGCTGCACCTCGGGGTTGCCGAGCAGGTCCTGCGCTGTGCCCTCCAGCACGATCCTTCCCGTCTCCAGCACATAGCCACGGTCGGCGATCTGAAGTGCTGCCCGCGCGTTCTGCTCGACCAGCAGCACCGTCAGACCCTCCTCTCGCAGCTTGCTCACGGTCTCAAAGAACTCCCGCGCGATGATGGGCGCCAGCCCCAACGAAGGCTCGTCCAGCAGCAGCATCTTCGGGCGCGACATCAATCCCCGCGCCAGGGCCAGCATCTGCTGCTCGCCGCCGCTCAGGCTCCCCGCGTGCTGATTGTGCCGATCTGCCAGCAGCGGGAAGCGCTCGTACTGCTCCTCGATGTCGGCCACTATCTCTCGTTTGGAGGACCGCACCCGCCGCACGTACGCCCCCAGCATCAGGTTGTCCGCCACCGACAGCGTGCCGAACAACTGCCGGCCCTCCGGGACCTGGCATAGCCCCGCGCGCACTATCTGAACCGGCCCCCACGCGCTGGTCTCCTGGTCGTCGAAGCTGATGCTCCCCGTATCGGCCCGCACCAGGCCGGAGATGGTCTTGAGGATTGTGCTCTTGCCCGCACCGTTCGCCCCGATCAGGGTCGCGATCTCCCCCTCGTCCACGTGCAGCGAGACTCCCCTCAGCGCCTTCACGCGTCCGTACGAGGCCTCGACGCTGGTGAGCCTCAACACTGCTCTGCCTCCTCGCCCAGGTACGCCGCCAGCACCCGTTCGTCCGTACGGATCGCCTCAGGCGGCCCCTCTGCCAGCCTCTCTCCGTGGTCCAGCACCAGAATCTGCTCGGAGATGCCCATCACCAGCGACATATCGTGCTCCACCAGCAGCACGGTGACGCCCGCGTCGCGAATCTGACGGATCAGCTCCCCCATCTGCTCGGTCTCGCGCATATTCAGCCCCGCGGCCGGCTCGTCCATCAGCAGCAGCCGTGGCTGGGCCGCCAGCGCGCGCGCGACCTCCGCCAGCTTTCTCTGCCCGATGGGGAGCGCACCCGCGGGTTGCTCGGCCGCCTCAGCCAGCCCCACCCACGCCAGGGCCGCCATTGCCGCCTCACGTGTCTGCGTCTCTTCGGCCGCGACTCCGAACGTCCGCAGCGCCGACGCCAGCATCCCCGTCTCCCCGCGCAGGTGATAGCCCACCATCACGTTCTCCAGCACCGTCATCTCATCGAACAGAAGCGTGGTCTGGAAGGTCCGCCCAACCCCGAGCGCCGTGATGCGGTGTGGCGGGGCGCCCAGCACTGACCTGCCGGCGAACTGCGCGCTCCCCGACTGCGCCGGCAGCACGCCGGTCAGCAGGTTGAAGATCGTCGTCTTGCCCGCGCCGTTGGGGCCGATCAGCGCCTTGATCTGTCCCTCGGCCACCGCGAAGGAGACGTCCTTGACCGCCTCCAGCCCGCCGAAGTCCTTGCAGAGACTGCGAACCTCCAGGAGCGCTGCCTGACTCATTGTGCAGCCTCCCGCGCTGCCACCGGACGGTGGCGCAGGCGCTCGACGATCTGCGCCGCCCCTCTCGATATCCCGCCCGGCATCACGACCATCAACACCACGAGCAGCAGCCCGTAGACCACGATGTCGTAGTCATTGAACGGCCGCAGCACCTCCTGGATGGCGGTGATCGTCGCTGCGCCCAGCACCGGCCCCCACAGGGTCCCCTCCCCGCCCAGCACCACCATCACCAGCAGCGCAATCGAGGTGTGGAAGCCGAACGGCTGAGGGCTGAGGAACCGCATTGATGAGTGCGCGTACAGGCTCCCCGCGATGCCCGCGTACGCGGCGCTGATCACGAACGCCTGCACCTTGTACGAGGCGGTGTCAACGCCGACCATCCCCGCGGCCAGCTCGCTCTCCCGCAGCGCTCGCAGCGCCCGCCCGGGCCGGGAATCCACCAGGTTGGCGAACACGACCAGCAGCAGCGCCACGAAGACCCAGACGAAGTAATAGTACTGCACGTCCGTCTCCACCACGCGCCCGGCGATGCTTATCCCCGGTATCTCCACCAATCCCGAGGCCCCGCCTGTCAGCCAACTCATTTGCCGCAGCAGCACCGCCACGATGATCCCGAAGCCCAGCGTCGCCATCGCCAGGTAGTGGCCCTTCAGCCGCAGCGTCGGCTTGCCCACCACGTAAGCCACCGTGCAGGTCAGTGCCAGCGCCACCGGCATCGCCAGCCACGGCGACCAGCCGTACGTCGCGGTCAGGATACCCGAGGTGTACGCGCCGATGCCGTAGAAGCCCGCGTGTCCTAGAGACACTTGCCCCGCGTAACCCATCAGCAGATTCAGCCCGGTGGCGATGATGACGTGAATCCCGATGCAGACCAGCACGTGCAGGTAGTAGGGATTGCGGATGAACACCGGCACCAGCACCACGGTGAGGAAGAAAGCCAGCAGTTGCAACTGCTGGGATCGGCGCCGGCGCACGTGGGCGGAGACCTGCGCCTGCTGGCGGGCGCGCAGTTCGTCCGACTGCTCTGCCGTCGCGGGCTGCTGCACTCACTCCACCCCCCTCTCACTGCCTCCGAGCAGGCCGCTGGGCTTCAGCACCAGCACGACGAGCAGCACCACGAACGCGATGGCATCCTTGTAGCTCGAGCTTATCAGCCCCGCGCCCAGCGCCTCCAGCACTCCCAGCAGGAAGCCCCCGGCTATCGCCCCCAGCCCATTGCCCAGGCCGCCGAGCATTGCCGCGCAAAAGCCTTTGAGACCCAGCATCGTGCCGACGTTGTACTGCGTCATCGTCATCGGTGCCAGGACGATTCCGGCGACCGCGCCCGAGGCCGCCGCCAGCCCGAACGACCACGAGACCATCCGCCTGAGGTCTATGCCGCAAAGCTGCGCGGCATCGGGATTGATGGCACACGCCCGCATCGCCTTCCCGAGCACCGTGTGCTGAAATGCCAGCCACGTCCCCACGGCCACCACCAGCGTGGCCCCCAGCACCCAGAGGCCCTGCGGGGAGATGTATGCCCCGCCCACCATGAGGGCCTGCTCGCCGCTGAACGCGGGCACCGGCCGCTCGTCCGGACCCCAGATAATCCCCGCCGTCCCGCGCAGAAAGATCGAAGCGCCCACCGTGATGATGATCAGCGTCACTATCGAGGCATTTCGCGCTGGCCGTATCGCCACCCGCTCGAAAAGCAGTCCCACCAGCGTGGTGATGACGATGGCGAAGCCCGCGGCCAGCGCCAGCGGCAGCCCCCAGGCCTTCAGTGCCACCGCGGTGACCATCCCACCCAGCATCACGAACTCGCCCTGGGCGAAGTTGATCACGCCCGTCGCGTTGTAGACCAGCGAGAAGCCCAGGGCGATGAGCGCATACGTCCCGCCCGTGGTCACTCCCGCCAGGAGGTACTGGAGCACTTGCTGCTCCCAGCTCATAACCCCGCGACCTCCGGTTGCGTTCAGAAAACCCACGCGTAGGTCGGGCTGCCAGCCCTGTCCGCCGACTTGTCCGCCATGGCCTTGGCGACGGCGAAAGCCTCGGCGAAGGCGCGCATAGCGGGATAGGTGCCCTCACTTGTCCAGCGCGCCTGGGCCGGCCCCGCGCCGTTGGCCGTTGCTGTCGTTGCTGTCGTCGCTGTTGTCGCTGTCGTCGCCGCCGTACCCCCACGTACGGACGGGCGCGCCGCCTTTATTCGCGCAGCGCGCCCGTTTCGCCTGCTTGTGACTTAGGTTGCTAGTCCGCGATCAGCTTCCACTCGCCGTCCTCTATCACGACCATCACGAACGCCTCTGCGGTCAGACCGTAGTGGTCCTCCGCCGAGTAGTTGAAGATCCCACCGATTCCCGTGAAGTCCGTCGTGCTCTCGATGGCGGCGCGGATACCTTCCTTGTCCTCGCCCACTTCCTTCAGCGCCATGACCACCAAGTGCACGGCATCCCAGGCGTGTCCGCCGAAGGTGTCGGGGTCGCGATCATATTTCGCCCGGAAGTCCTCGGCGTACTTCAGCAGTGTCTCCTTCTGCGGGTCGTCCTCCGGCAGTTGGTCGGCGACGATCAGCCTTCCGGCCGGGAAGACTACGCCGTTCGCCGCGTCGCCGGCGCCTTCGATGAACTTCTTGTTCGCCACCCCGTGGCTCATTATCAGCGGAATCCCCATCTGGAGTTCCGTCACCTTCTTGGCGATCAGAGACGGCGCTGGCCCGATCCCCCAGCAGACCACTGCCTCCGCGTCCGTGCCCTTGATCTTGGTGAGCTGCGCCGTCATATCCTTATCGGCGTCGGCGAACTGCTCCTCGGCCACCACTGTGATGCCCGCGGCCTCGGCCTGGCCCTTGAGTTGCTCCAGCCCCCCCTCACCGAAGGCATTGCTCGCTGTCAGCGCCGCCACCTTGGAGATGTTCTGCTCGTTCAGGTACTTGTAGATCGTCTCCACCGCGTGGGCGTCCGTCTGCGGAGTCTTGAAGACCCACTTCTTCACCGGCGTGGTGATCTTGACAGCCGCCGCGCAGGAGACGAGCGGGGTCTCGGACTTCTCGATGTAGTCAATGATACCCAGCGTCGTCCCGCTGCGGCTGGGCCCCACTACCGCCAGCACATTCTCCTTCTCGATGAGTTCCTTGACCGCCTTGAGGGCCTCGGTCTCTTCGCCCTTGGTGTCACGGATGATGATCTCCAGCGGGCGTCCGTCTATGCCCCCGGCCGAGTTCACCTGCTCCTCGATCATCTTCGCCGTGTCGCGCTCGGGCTCGCCCAGCGCGGCGGCCTTCCCCGTGGTATCAAAGATCCCGCCGACCTTGAAGGGCTCGCCCATGGGCTCCCCCACTTGCTCCCCCATCGGCTCCTCGACCATCACGGGCTCCTCCTCTATCGGCTTGGGGCAGCCGGTGAACGCCACCACCATCGCAACCAGCGCCAGCCCCAGCACCAGCACCTCCAGCTTCCGACTCCAACTGACCATCGCTGACCCTCCCTTATTCCTTTGCTGACACTATCGTTCGCGGACTGCTACTTTACAGGAATACGCATATCTTGTCAAAGCCCGAAAGCCATCTTCGAGACCGGACAGCAGCCAGATTCGCGTCCCTTGCTCCAGTTCCCTGCCGCACGGCTATTGTCGTTTGCCCTCAGTTCGTTGCCGTAGGTCGTTCTCTGCGTTCTCTGCGTGTCTGCGGTTTGCCGTTCGCCGTTCCCCATTGCCTATTGCCCGCCGTCCCCGCCCAGCAGGCGCACCGGCAACTCCCGCACCGCCTCCCCCTCGGGCGTTTGCAGGATGACGACCTGGCGGGCGAAGGGTATCTCCACCCTCTGCGCGTCGAAGGAGGCCTTGATGCGCCGCCGCAACTCCGAGGCGACGCCCCGATGTCGTCCCGGCTCCACCGGCACAATCAGCCGCAGCGCTATCTCCGATCCCCCGAAGTCCCGCACCCTGGTCTCCGGCGGCCCGGTGACCTCCGAGATATCCCGCTCCGCGTCCAGGCCGATCTGCTCCAGCACCCCCAGCGCCTTCTCCAGGTCCCCTTCGTACGAGACCCCCACGTCCACCACCGCATTGACGTACTGCTTCGAGTAGTTGGCGATCTCCTTGATCTCCCCGTTGGGTACGATTTGCAGGCGCCCGTCCCGAGCCCGCACGCTGGTGGTGCGCAGCGTGATCGCCTCCACCGTGCCCTCCTGTCCCGCGACCTCTATCCAGTCCCCGACCATGTAGCAGCCCTCGAAGAGTATGAAGAACCCGCTGATGATGTCCTGAACCAGGCTTTGGGCGCCGAAGCCGATGGCCAGACCGACGATACCCGCGCCGGCCAGGATAGCCGTCACGTCAACTCCCAGCACTTGCAGCGCCATCACGCCCGCGATGAAGTACACCGCGTAGCGCAGCAGGCTGCCGACCATCGGCAGCATCGTCTCCCGCCGCCTCGCAGCGATGGTGCCATCTGTCTCCTCGTCCCGCCCCAGCCCGGCGATCACGACCATGGCCACGGCCAACAGCACCTGCGAGCCAACGATTATGCCCGCCGCCTGCATCACCTGCGTGGCGACCCCGTAGGCCTGCGCCCCCAGCGGCGCGCTGCGCACCACATAGGCGGCCGCACCGATATACACCGCCCAGCGCAGCGCAAACTTGAGCGCCTGCACCAGGCGCGTCATCTCCTGTTGAGCCTCCGAGGCCCACTCTCCCACGCGCTGGCTGATCATCAGCCCCTGGTAGATGGCCTCTATCGCCGCCTCCAGCGAGTCGCTGATCAGCCGCACCAGGCCCCAGACCACGCCCAGTGTGAAGGCGAACCCGACCCAGTACACCGTCGCCTCGGGCGCGTTGAGTATCCCCATCACCAGTATCGCGCCCAGCAGCCATAGGCCGGCGCGCACCAGGGCCATCAGGTGCTCGCCGATGCGCTCCACCCGCTCGTCCGCCACCCGCACCACCTCGGCCGCGATCAGCCGCTCCACCATCCACTCCCTGAACTGCGCGGCCAGCCACGCCAGCAGCTTCAACAGGATGAGCGTGCCGAGCAGTTGCCCGGCCCGCGCAGCCACGTCCTGCGCGCTGGGCGGCGGCCGGCGGGTGACCTGCTCCACCACCAGCTCAGGCGCGTTGTAGCCTGCCACCGTCAGCCACGCGTTGTAGCCGACCACTGCCAGCGCGCCGATGCCCCCGACCAGCTTCACCGCCCGGCCCCACTGCCGGCGCACCGTAGCCACGCGCTCCTCGCCCATCAGGAGCTTGCCCTCAGAGACCTCGAGCTGTGCCAACGCCCCGATGACCAGCCCGCCCAGCCTGCTGAGCACCCAGGAGACGATCCCGAGGA
>CBFDBV010000225.1:0-7744 GCA_965603135.1 uncultured bacterium | reverse complement strand
AGTATTGCCTGAGGATCACCAGAAATCGAACCGCGTACAACGGCACCTACTTCTACATCTCCCCTCAGCACAACCGGCCCGTGCGCTACGTGTTCTCGCTCTACCTCAGGGCCGAGCGCGACGGCATGACCGTCCTGACCGGGGGCGGCGGATTCCCGTGGCAGAAGCTGACCCTCACGACCTCGTGGCAGCGCTACCAAGTCAGTGCCATCGTCCCGGCCCGCGCCGACCGGAATAGCTTCCTCCAGGTCAGACTCACCGACGACGGCAGGATCTGGGCCGACGCGCTGCAGTTCGAGCCGGGCGAAGAGCCTACAGCGTTCGAGGACTGAGGAGCCGCAAGGAGCGCTGGGCCTGAACTCACTGGTGGAGCAGGTTGGTCCCATAGCCGTGGGCGGGATGACGCGAGTCCCGGGACCGGCTGAGGACCGTGCTGGTGACGCACGACGAGTATAACCGGGAGTTTGAGGGCCGTCAGGCTTGCGCCGCCCGGGCATGACCGAGGGCCAGCGCAAGCGCGGCGAGCAGGAGAGCAAGGGAAGCTGACGGCGTTCGAGGAGGCGCGTGACATGCGCGCGATGCTGTTGATCGCACTGCTGGCGCTCACCGCAGTTCCGGTGGCGGCGCAGGACGACATCCCGCCCATCGAGAACATGCGGCTCTGCCCCGAGACGGCGCTGGTCGCCGACGGCCAGGCGCAGGCCGCGATCGTGTACTCGGCCACCGACGCGGCAGCGGCGGACGTGGCACGCGAGCTGCACCGCGAGCTGGAGGCCCGATACGGCGTCCCCTTTCCCCTGGTAGCCGACAGCGAGGTGTGCCCCGAGCGCCTGGCGCCGGTGGGTGAGGAGTGGCGCGAGACGAACCTGATCGTGGTCGGCAACCTCTACACAAACCGCGCGGTCCTCCCGCTCTATGCCCTGTACTTCTGCGGCGCCGACAGCGTCTACCCCGGCGGCGACGGCTACGAGCTGCGCACCGTCAGCAACCCCTGGGGCACGGGCCGCAACGTCATCGTGGTGGGCGGCTCGAGTGTCGAGGGGATGGCCGCGGGCGTCGCGGCGCTGCTCGAGCGGCTTCCGGAGGCGCAGGGCGCTGAGGTAGTGTTGCCTCGCCTTCACCAGATCGAGCCCGACGGCGACATGGTCGCCATGTTCAGCCAGGCCTCCGGGCGCGTCGAGCCCTTCCCCAAGCCGACCCGCCAGCAGGACATCGGCCGCTTCTGGCAGGCCGCCTATCGCTACCACTGGACCGGCGACGAGCGCTGGGCCGAGATCGCCCGCGACCGCCTGCGCTGGTTCAACGACCACTTCCGCGAGGGCAAGTACGCCGTCTCCGACTACACCACGCAGCACCTCTTCCGCGCCTGGGACGTGCTGGAGGAGTCCCCCATCCTCACCGACGATGACCGCCTGACCGGCATCCGCAACATGGTCGCCACGGCCCTGACCATGCCCCACTACGGCGAATCGGGCAACACGCTGAGGGTGGGCGGCACGCACAGCACGGTCCCCCGCATGGCCATATGGCGCTTCGCCCGGTACCTGCAGCGCACCCTCCCCGACCACCCCGAGCTGATGGAGATCGCTCGGGGATGGGAGGAGAACATGGTGGCGTATTTCGAGGGAGTCACGAAGGCCTTCCGCGATGACAGCGACTGGCGGGCGGCGTCGGTGGACGTGTTCGTGCGCTGGTCGGCGGCGGCCCAGCAGTACGACTACTTCACCTCAGGCAACGCGCGCGCCGCGACCCTCTGGGCGGTCAACGAGAACGACCCGCTCGGCTACCACAACGGCATGGGCACGTACGGCGCGGCCCGAACCGGCGCGATCTACACCGGCTTCAGCAACCTATACATCATCCAGCTCGCCGCTCTTATCTACGATGACCCGAGGCTGCGCTGGCTGTCGAGCCACCTCCCCAACCGCAACCTGAGTGTGTACGCGTACGGCTACTTCCCCTTCAACGCCTGCGCCTGGACGCCCGACCCCGACGCCCCCGGGGAGGAGCCCGAGTACCTCACCGGCCTGACCATCGTGCCTCTCAGCGAGCGCCGGCACGACTACGTCTTCGGAGCCGAGGCCAGGGACATGCCGCCACCGGAGCAGTGCTTCGACAAGGCCTGCTTCCGGAGTGGCTTCGACCGCGAGGACGAGTACCTGCTGCTGCAAGGCGTGAACGGCACGCGCTCACACAACGCCAACGTCATCCCGCGCTACACCGACCGCGGCCAGGTCTGGCTGGTCAGCAACTCCAGCCAGAAGGGCCACTACTACCGGACCGCCCTCTACCTCAGCGACGGCCGCAACGAGGGAGACCTACCCGGGGCCTGCAGGCTGGATGCGACCGGACGGTTCGATGACGGGGGCATGATCGCCAGCACGCTCACCGACTACCGCGGCTGCGAGTGGCAACGGTCGGTGTTCTGGCAGGAGGGTGAGTGGTTCCTGGTGATGGACCGCGCGACGGCGGTCCGGCCGGGCTTCTACTCCGCCCAGTCGGTCTGGCGGATGGCTCTGGCCAGGACCTGGCGCGACGACCGCACGCTGACCGCGACCCAGGAGGGCAAGTCCCTCCACATCATTGCCAGCGCCCCGGTCGAGGCCAGTGCCCGGTTCGAGCGACCGGCGGGCGGGCCCCCGGACGTCCACGAGAATCCGTTCTTCCTGCGGGAACGCAAGTCCGGCGAGCTGGCAAGCGGCGAGGTGCTCGACTTTCAGAACCTGCTGGTGACCACCGAGGCCGACCAGGCACCGGGCTTCGAGCCGGTCAGGGTCAGCGACGCAGCGGCGCTGGTCAGGTCGGAGACCGGCGCGGTGCTGGTGGGCGTCGGTGGCGCAGAGCCGGCACTGGGCATCGAGGCCGACGCCGGCCTCTTCACGGTCAGCGCGACGGCCATCCACGTGGCGGGCGTGAGCCGGCTGTCGGTGGATGGCGAGGTCCTGGTGGCGTCCGACGAGCCGCTGACCGCGCGGGTGGACCTGAAGACCGGCGAGATGCAGACAGGTCATGACGGCGATGAGCTGAGGGCGTCGGCGCTGACGTGGGAGTTGCGCGAGCGCGAGCGGACACAGCTCATGGACGCGGCGACCGCGCAGGCCCTGGGCCAGCGCATCGCCGCCAAGCTCGCACAGGTGGCCGCACCCGCCGCAGAGATACCCGAGACACCCCCAGCGGTGAGGGCTCAGAGCGGCCCGCAAACCTTCGAGACGATCTGGCAGAGCGAGCAGGCGGGCTACCGCGGCAGGCCCATCGAGGGCGTGAGCGTCAGCATCCCGGATGCCCACAACGGTCGGGCGTTCGCGCTGCTGGACGGCGTCGCGGCCTTCCGCACCGGCACGGTGTCCTGGGAGGCCAACCAGCCCGCGACCGTCGAGCTGACCTGGCCGGACGAGCAGCCCATCGGCGAGCTGCGGGTGTGGATGTTCACGGTGGGCAGGCGCAACGAGATGGAAAAGGCGCGCGGCCTCGATGAGGAGCGGGAGGTCACCCTCACCTGGAGCAGCGACGGCTTCCGGGAGGACCTGCGCGAGCAGACCGTCACCGTGCGCGCCCAGTACCGGGCCTTCCCCACTTACAAGGGCATGGTCGAGCCGCAGAAGTTCCTGCGCATCCCGGTCGAGGGCATCGAAGCCACCGGCGTGCGGCTGACCATGGCAGCCGGACCTGCCGACTCGACCGACTGGCACGGCAATGTCGTGAGCATGTCGGAGGTCGAGGTGCTCCGGCCCGAGCGTGGCCCGCTCACCATCCAACGGGTCCTCCGCGAGGATCTGGACGGCGACGGCAGGCGCGAGTGGCTGATGAGCGCCGACGATTGCTCGCTGTCGGTGATCGCCGACGACGGCGCGCTCGTCTGGCGCAAGCAGTTCTCGAGCGAGGTCTCGGGACTCGACGCCGGCGACCTCGACGGCGACGCGCGGGCCGAGGTGCTCTGCTGCTGCTACGACATGTACGTCTACGCATTCACCGCCGACGGCTCGCTGCTGTGGCGAACGGACCTGACCGCCCTGCGGCAGGAGCGCCCCGACCTGTTCACGCAGGTGCACGGGGCGGACACGGGCCCCATCGCCTTCGGCGTCGCCTTCTGGGAGCCGGCCGAGGGGATCAGGCGTGTGCTGGTGGGCGGCTACGAGAGCACGCTGTTGGTCCTCGATGACCGCGGTAAGCTGCAGCAGATCTACTATCCGGGCTACTCCATGTTCCACCGCTCGTTCATCCGCGAGACCGTAGACCTGAACGGCGACGGGCTGCGCGAGAAGCTTATGTGCTCGATGAAGTACGGGGCCTTCGGCGTCCTGCACGCACTCATCGCCGACGCCGACGGCATGATCGCCGCCGACCGCAGAACCTCACTGCCCGACAACCTGCCGTGGGTCCAGGAGTTGGTGGGCGAGCGACGCGACCAGGCGGTCATCATCACACCGGTGGGCTTCGGCCTGTACGACATGAGCGCCAACTTCCCCCAGCAGACGCACAGAGCGGGCCAGCCCAGCGGGGTGTGGGAGGTCCAGGGAGGCAGGCCAGTGTCGGCCGGACTCCTGCATGACCTGGACGGCGACGGCGCGCCCGAGGTCATCGTCGGCGGCAGCGACGGCTTCCTCAGCGTGTTCTCACTTGGCGGTGAGTGCCTCAGCGTGCGGCTGATCGGCGAGGCGGTCAACGACATCGCGGCGGTGGGCGCTGGCGATGACCTGATGCTGATCGTCGCCACCGACAGCGGCCTGACGGCCTGGGATCGGGACTGGCAGGTGCGCGCCATGCTGCCCGGCGGCTCCCGTGGCGAGCCGCTCCCCTCCGCCAGGGCCCTGCCCGGCGGCTACACGCGGCTTGAGATGGCCGACCCCGTCCGGTGCAGGCTGCTCGCTGTCACCGCCGACGGTAGGCTGCAGCTTCTGGAGTTGGCCGGCGAAGGCTGAGCAGATCGGGGACAGTCATCCCGCCCAGGCGGGATGACTGTCCCCCCTGTCGCCATCACGGCATGCGTCACCGGGGCACGGTCTTCACGGGGTGAAATCGAGTTCGCCCGCGTTCCAGACCTCCCAGTTGCGGTTGCCGGTGCCGACCCAGACCACCCAGCCGGCAGGGCCCTTGCCGGGCTGCCAGTCGGAGACCCTGGCGGGGCCCGCCGTCTTGCGCACCCCGATGTTGAAGGGCCGGCGGTCAAGCTCCTCGGGGTTAATGCAGACGGCCTGGAGCGGGATGCGCCACTCGGCCGACCAGTGCGCGTCGTCAAGCACGTTCGCGCCATAGGTCGTGGCCGCGGTCACTGCCGCCGCCGGACCGGCGGGCAGTCCGCTCACCCGCAGACACTCGAAGTCCCCCACCGTGTTGCCGCACAGCATGAAGATGGGCCCGTGCTCGTTCTCGAGGACCCACCAGCCCTTGCACAGGTCGCCCATCTGGCCCTCGATCGCCACCTCGACGCCGTCGTGCAGGCCCCACTGCGTGCCGACTGCCAGCGGCTTGTCAGGGACGACCTCGTTGAGGATGCCGATGTAGAGGGCCTCGGCATCGTAGCAGAGCCACGCCCAGCTCTTCGGGTTGGCGCCTTCCCGGTTCTTCGGGTCGCGCTCGAGCACGACGGCTTTGCCGAGGTCCAGCCCATCCCACTCCTCGGGGCCGAGCCTGCCGTCAACCCTGATCGTGGAGGTGCGCTTGCGAGGGGCGCAGGTCGGCACGTTCTCGCGGCGCTCCCAAGCCGCGTCCCTGACCCAGCGCTCGCCGACGTTGTGCACCACCGGCCAGGTCGCGCGCAGCTCGTCCTGGTACAGGCCGATGCGCTCGACCGGGACCTGCTCGAAGCCGATCCTGCCGAAGACCGCTGAGTCATCGCTGATGCGGAAGTCGAGCCCGTTCAGGTCCACGAAGCCCGGGTCATCGCCATCCCAGTTGTCGGCGATGGTGTTGAGGGCGTCATCACGCGCGGCCCCGTACCGCCTCATGAACTGGCCCACGTTGATGTTGCGCGCGATGACGTTGTTCTTGGGCAGGCCGGGCTCATCATCGAGGATGCCGACGAGTTGCGGGTAGCGAACGCTCCAGGGCGGCTCCTGGTGGGGCAGCCGGCGGAGGGTGTCGGCCATGTCGGTCTTGCGCTCGCCGGGCCAGTCCCAGTTCGGGTAGAGGGCCTGGCGATCGCCCAGGACGACCGAGGTGCCGCAGTGGGTGAAGATGTTGTTCTCGACGATGTTGTCGCGGCCGCCGCCGTTGAAGACCGCCGTCCCCGCAATCTGGTGGAAGACGTTCCCGAAGACGCAGATGGCGCCGTTGAGCGCATCAATGTGCATCGCCGGGCCGCCGGTGCGGATGTGAGGGAAGGGGTTGGAGCCGGGCAGGTGGTGGAAGGAGTTGTAGCGCACCACGTTCCCGCGCCACGAGAAGCTGTCGAGCCCGCCCCAGATGTAGTAGCAGCCCATCTCGGCGGCCTCGTAGCAGATGTCGTGTAGCTCGTTGTACTCCAGCACGTGGTCGTTCTGGCGCATGTTGACGGCGTGGTGCGGGCAGTCGTGGATCAGATTGTGGGACGCGCGGCAGCCCACGCCCGACATGTACATGCCTGACCGGTAGCCCGCCCGATCCCAACGGCTGAAGCGGTGCAGATGGTTGTTCTCGGCGAAGTGGCCGGCGGGGGTGAGAGTCTCCCGGTCACCGCCCGACATGTGGATCCCGCTATCGCCGACCTCGTACACGTCACACCCCAGCACCCCGTGCCCCTGCCCGCCACTGACCACCACGCCGGTGTTGCCCAGGTTGCGGATGACGCAGCCGGCCACCAGGTTGCCCTCGCCGCCCTGCATCACTACGCCGTCCGCGCGACCGGCCTCCAGGGTCACGCCGCGCAGCACCACGTGCGAGCATTCGTCCAGCACCACGAGCGGCTCGGCCAGCAGCGACACCACCGCAAGGCCCTTGCCCTCGTCCGGGGGCCAGAAGTACAGCTTGCCCGCCTCGCGGTCGAGGTAGTACTCCCCCGGCGAGTCCAGCTCGGGCAGCAGGTTGAGGGCGCGCCACGGCCGGCCCTTGCGCAGACAGTACGAGGGCGCGGGCGGCTCGATCTCGATGACGCGGCGCTGGGTGTCAATGGACTTGACCTTCTGGTACTGCGCGGCGTACTCCACCGCCCAGTAGCCGTAGAGCCACACGTCGGGCTCGTTGACCCAGCGCTCGGGGCGCTCGCCCTCGTAGACGAAGTGCAGGTCCTTCTCCACGTCGTCGCCGCGGAAGACGGTCTTGTTGGTGAGCAGCAGGTCGTGGATCGTGACGAAGCCCTCGCTCATACGCGGCGACTTGTTGGGCCAGCGCGCCAGCTCCATGGGAGCGCCGTCGTAGAACAGCTCCATGTGGGCCGGGGTGATCGGGCGGCCGTAGCCGCGTGGGGTGATCTCGCCGTAGTCGGTGATGCCCTGGGCCTTCAGGTCGGCGACCAGCACGTGCCCGCGCGCCTCCTCGGGCAGGCGCGCCAGCGCGGCCGGTTCGCTCACGGTCGCAAAGCCCACGACCGCGGCCCCGCCGGTCAGCCGCACCTCCTCGCCCGGGAAGGCCCGGTACACGACAGGCGCCTGCGCGGTCCCTGAGTCCTCCTCGCTAAGGGCGAAGGACGAGGTGAGTTGGTATGTGCCGCCGCGCAGGTACACCGCGACCCCGCCGTCGGGCAGCGGCCCTTGTGCCTTCAGCTCCCGGACCCAGTCGCGCGCGCGCTCAAGTGTCCCGAAGGGCGCCGCCTCGGTGCCGGGGTTGGTGT
>CBFDBV010000224.1:0-7773 GCA_965603135.1 uncultured bacterium | reverse complement strand
GCCTGCAGCAGCTCCGGCTGCTCCGGCGAGTTGCGGTACTTGGCGCGCTGGATGCCATCGCAGATGAGCATCGAGCGCCCGTCAGGATACACGTCGGTGAGCTTCGCCGTGAAGTCAGTGTCGGGGCAGTCCGAGGAGATGAAGAGCACCGCCTTGATGTGCCCGGTCACCTCCAGGGGCTCGGTGAGCGGCTCGGTGGTGAACACGAGCACGTCGTCGCGGCCCTCCGCGGGCCGCTGGTCCACCGAGCCCTTGGGCAGGCCCAGGTTCGCGCCCGCGAGCGTGGGCACGGGGTTGCTCGCGTCGTAGGCGTATCTCCTAGACGCATCGGCGCCTGCCGGCGCCTCGGTCGCGAGCGTGCCGTCGGCGTGGCAGTAGAGCGGCGTCTCCTCCGCCGGCGGGGGCCACTGGTCGGCGCTACGCCAGAAGTTGCCCGGCGCGCCCTCCTCGTCCACCGCACCCATCACATAGTAGTACACGTGCGGCACCTGGGTGATCTCGTTGTCCTCGCCCCTGAGGTAGTGAGCGTAGAACTGCCCCTCGTACTCGAAGGGATTGTCCCGACTGTTCGCGGGGAACTCGAGGGCCTCCGGCGCGGGTTGCCCGTGCGTGCCCGGGCCCATCAGCAGGAACTGATTGCCGCGCGCTCCCTCCCCGCCGTGCTCCTGGAGCGTTTCGTAGGCGAAGATGGTTCCGCCCTGGAAGCAGTCGAACCAGCCGCCACGGTGGATCATCGGCACCGTTACCTGGTCGGCGTACTCGGCCAGGTTCAGCGTCCGCCACAGATCCTCGTATGACGGATGGGCCTTGACCAGCGCCAGGTTCTCCGGCCGGAACTTCTGACCCGTGAGCCAGCCCTCCGCCATCTCCTTGCGCAGCACGCCGCCGTAGTACGCCGCGTAGTGATAGATGCTCGGCGCCGCTGCACCCACCGAGCAGCAGCGCAGGTGCGGCGGAGCCGAGGCGGCGGCCAGGTACTGAGTGATGCCCATCGCCGACCCGCCCTTGGTTCCGACGTTCCCGTCGCACCACGGCTGCCTTGCCAGCCACTCGATGGTGTCGTAACCGTCCCGCAGCTCGCCGCAACCGTCCGTGAGGAAGGCGGCGTCCTCGCCCTCGGAGTCGAACCGCCCGCGCATGTCCTGCATCGCGTACACATACCCCCGGCGCGCAATGCCCCAGCCCATCTGTCGCGTGGGGCCTTTGCCATACGGGGTGCGGGTCAGTACGACCGGCCAGGGCCCCTCGCCCTGGCGCGGCTTGTACAGGTCCGTCGCCAGGCGGACCCCGTCGCGGAGCGGCACCATCACCGTCTCCGGCTTCGGCACCTGCCGCTGCGCAACGCACGAGCCGGCGACGAGGGCACAAACGAGTGCTGACAGGAGAAGCATCTTGCGCATATCTGATCACTGCCTCAGGAATGAAGGTCTGACACTCACCGGGATACTGCGCCGCTCGGGGCTCTTTCGCTATCCTAAACGACGCTCTATCTGATCCGGTTCAATCACCGGGAAGGATTCTCCCGCTTCGAAGGAGCAAGTATCGCTCAGTCCTCTATGATCGGGAGGTGCACGATGCGATACCTGACGGCGGCGGTCCTTCTCACCTTAGCAGTAACAACGGTCGTCGCGCAAGAGGGGCAGGTCGCCTTTCCGCGCGTAGATGTCGAGATTGAGTGGGGCGAGAACCTGCTGCTCAACCCCGGCTTCGAGAGCGACGAGAACCTCACTCCCTGGCAGCAGGGATATGAGTTCGACGAGCAGGTCAAGCGCTCGGGCCAGCGCTCGATACGCTGCGAGATCACTGAGCAGGGCGTGCAGACCGGCGCGACCCATGACGTTGACCTGAACCAGGAGCGGGCGCGGCCGGTGCTCATCGGCGGCTGGAGCAAGGCCGAGAACGTGAGCGGGAGCAAGAACCGCAACTACGGCGCCTGGGCTGACAGCCAGTACCAGGATGGCTCATCCCTCTGGGGCCAGGCCGCGCCCTTCGAGGTCGGCACTCACGACTGGCAGTACGCGGAGAAGATCATCTGGCCGGCGAAGCCGCTGCAGGTGATGGACCTGCACGCGCTCTTTCGCGGGCACACGGGGACCGTCTGGTTCGACGACTTCATCGTGAAACAGGGTGAGACCGCGATGACAGCCGCACGGTTCGATGGCAACACCTACCTGTCATCGTTCGAGCCACCAGCCGTGGACACGGCGGTCGCGGAGGCGGCGACCGGCGATGGGCTGACGCTGGGGCTCGACGCAAACGGCCTGGTGGCCTCGCTCCGGATGGGCCAGCAGGAGCTGTCAGTTCCCGCGCAATCGGGCTTCTATCTGCGCGACGCGGCGGCGGACAGCGCCGTGATGCGCTTCGGCGGGACCGTGGCCGCGGCCGAGGGCGGACCGCGGCAGGAGGGAGAGGTCCTGGGCGTCGAGCTGACCGCGCATATCGTCGGGCGCGACGGCTACCTCGACATCAGCGGCCGGGTCCACGACACCACCGGTGAGGACCGCGCGGTCACGGTCTACTTCGCGCTGCCGCTGGAGGCGACCGGCGGCAGGTGGTGCGAGACGCTGGCCACGTCCTCGGAGATCACCGACAGCGGAGAGGTGCAGCTCTCGCGCTATCCGTGGGGAGTGCTGACCACGCAGGACTTCGGCCTGTGCCTGGCGATGCCGCTGGACTGCCCGCGCGTCTTCCGCATCGGATACAACAGCGACTTCAAGCAGCTCTTCATCGCCTTCGACTTCGGCCTGACGCCGGAGACGAGGAAGTCCCCCTCCAGCGCGGACTTCCGCTTCATCTTCTATCAGTTCGAGCCCGAGTGGGGCTTGCGCGCTGCCCTGGCGAGGTACTACGCGCTCTTCCCGCAGTGGTTCGAGAAGCGCGTCGAGCGCGAGGGCATCTGGATGCCCTTCGGCTCGATCAAGGAGGTGCCCGGCTGGGAGGACTTCGGGTTCGCCTTTCACGAGCTGGGGAAGGACTGCGCCTGGGACAACGAGCAGGGCATATACACCTTCGCGTACTGCGAGCCTCAGACCTACTGGATGCCGATGGCCGAGGAGGTGCCGCGCACCTACGAGGCGGCCCTGGCGCAGCTCAAGGCCCAGGCCGGCGGCGAGGCCGAGGTCACCTCGCCTCATCGGCGGCGGTCGCGAGCCATCCTGCGCTGCGGCGATGAGATGGCCGATGGTCACCTCTGGCACGACTTCGCCAACCGCTCCTGGTGCAACGGCGTGGTCTTCGCGGCGAACCCGGACCCCGAGCTTCCCGAAGATGACGAGTGCCCCACCAACCAGGGCCACCTGGCGCATACCACCGGCTTCAACTTCGACCGGGGCGAGAACGGCGTGATTGACGGACGGTACATTGACTCTATGCCCAACTGGGGCAGCGTGGAGAACTACCGGCGCGAGCACTTCGCCCACGTTGATCTGCCGCTTACCTTCTCGCCGGAGACGAAGCGGCCGATCATCCGTCAGGTATTCTCGACCTGGGAGCTAAGCAAGTTCGTCTCCGATGACTGTCACAGCAAGGGCAAGCTGATGATCGGCAACGGTGGGACGCACTTCGCGTTCTTCGCGCCGCTGGTGGATATGACCGGCAATGAGTGCGGGTACTCCTTCCCGGAAAGCTCGCTGTCGGGATACCGGATGCTGGTCTATCAGAAGCCGTACTGCCTGCTGCTCAACACCGACTTCCGGAAGTTGGGGGAGAACGCCGTGGAGGGCTACCTCAATCAGTGTATGCGCTGGGGCCACTTCGGCAGCATCTTCCAGGGCAACCTGTTCGTGGAGGGCAAGTGGGAGAGGCACTACTACTGGACCACGCCCGAGCTCTACGAGCGCGACCGGGTCACCTTCAAGAAGTACGTGCCCGTGATGAAGACCATCGCCGCGGCCGGCTGGGAGCCGGTCACCCACGCGCGCGCCGTCACAGAGGGGGTCAGCGTGGAGCGCTTCGGCCCGGACGAGGCGGGCGCGGTCTACCTGGCCGTGCACAATGCCGGCGACGCGCGCGCGGTGAGCGTGACCGTGCAGACCGACGCGCTCGCCCTGCCTGCGAACCTTGCCCTGACGGAGATGGTCGAAGATCTGAAGGTCACTGCAACCGCGGCCGAGGGCGGGGTCACTGCTAGGCTGATCATCCCCTCGGCAAGCTGCCGGGTCCTCAAGCTCGCGCCCTGAGCGCATACCGGAGGTTCATTATGCCCGAGCAAAGCAGGGGCTGGGACGCAGTCAGGGTCGAACGGGACGGCGGTCGCTCCGACGAGCCCGGCGAGCTTCCCGTTGAGGCTCCGCTGATCATCGAGGTCAACGGCGTTCACCTGGGGACCCTGATGCGGCTGCCCGGCAACGATCGCGAACTCGTCCTGGGCTGGCTGCTGACTGAGGGCCTCGCCGTTGACCCGGGCGAGATATCGTCCCTTGAGTGCGCGCCTGACGATCCCAACTTGCTCCGCGTCGGCCTGACCGGGGAGATTCCCCCCATCAGTAGGGCGGGCTTCCAGCCCGCCGACATCGTCCCCCAGGACGCGCGGGGGCTCGACCCAGGAGCCCCGACCTCCAGCCAAGCTGGAGTCGGGGTGCCGACTCGAAGCGAAGCTTCGAGGTCGGGACTGCCTGACCCGGTCCCGCTGGAAGGGCCTCCGATCTCGGCTGAGCTGCTGATGAGGCTGCGCGGAGTGCTGGAGCAGCACCAGCCCATCCGCGAGCGCGCCGGAGGGGTGCACGCGGCGGCCATCTTCACGCGCGAGGGCGAACTCGTCGCCGCCTGCGAGGATGTCGGTCGGCACAACGCGCTCGACAAGGTCATCGGGCACTGCGTGCTAGCCGGGGACACGCTCGCGGACAAGATCGTGGTGACCACGGGCCGCCTCAGAGCGGAGATGGTCGTCAAGCTCGCCCGCGCCCGCATCGGGCTGGCGTGCTCGATGACCGCGCCCAGCTCGCTCGGGGTTGAGCTTGCCGACCGCTTGGGCATCACGCTGGTGGGAAGGCTGGGCCGCGACCGGTTCCAGGTGTTCACGCACCCCCAGCGCGTGGGATGAGCGGACGTCGCGGGACAGTCACCTTAGGTGACTGTCCCTGCCAGCGGAGGGCTTGCCCTCGGCGAGCCCCGATCCCAGTCTCCGTCGCACGTGGTCCCTGCTGAGTCGTTCTCTGCGGTCTATGCCTTCTCTGCGTGTCTGCGGTGGGCCGTTGCCGTTTCCAGCCTCCAGCTTCCAGCATCCAGCCTCCGCCGTAGGGAACCTCTTGGGCGCCGCTGCGTTTGTTCATACTGACCGCGGCCTAGAGGGAAACGGGGACAGCCACCTCCGGTGACTGTCCCCATTCCTGGGCCGAGGCATGTTGTGTTTGAGGTTGACTATGACCCGCCGGCTCTCTCGCTGTGTCGGCCAGCTTGCTCTCGCGGCCCTGCTGTTGGCGTACTGTGACTCGCCCGCTGCGGCCAGGACCTGGCGGATCGGGGTGGGCGGGGGCCGCGTCATCGGGTACACGGGAGCCCTGGCGAAGTACGGCCTCCCCCGTCAACGTATGACGGACGAGGAACTCACCGATCCGCAGGCTCTCGCCGGCTATGACGTCGTCATCATCGCCTATCCCTGCTCGGTGCCCCAGCCGGCGTCGGCCGCGATCGAGGAGTACGTCAAGAACGGTGGCCTGGCGATAACGGAATGTCGGGTGATGCCGTCCGCGTCCGCCCTGGCCGGCGAGCGCCTCGGGCCCGCGCCGGCCCCTAACATCACCTTCGCCGGCTACGATCATCCCATCAGCAAGCCGCTGGTGAACGCCGGAGTGCTCGTCACCTACGCTCGGCCGGGCTCCGCGATCATACCGGCCGAGGGAGCGAACGCAGCCGTCCTGGCCGCGTTCACCGACGAGGGCGTCAACAAGAAGTATCAAGGCAAGCTCACCGGCGGGAAGAAGGGCATCCCGGCCCTCGTGCTCTTCGAGCACGGCGAGGGCCAGTGGTTGTACTGCGGGAGCGGCCTGGGCTTCTCGCTGGCCCTGCGCGGGCCTGAGCTTGAGCCCTGGCTGCTGGCGACGCTGAGCCACTTCAGCGACGGCGAGCTGACCCCGCGCTTCGTGAGCTTAGCCACCGACCAGTGGCTCCTGCCCTCGGTGCCCCTTCGCCCTCCCGCCGAGCCTGAGTCCCTCCGCCGGCCGCCGAGGGACGAGCAGCCCGCCGACCTCGCCGAAGGCTACGAGGTCTTCGACCTCGACGGTGACGGGCTGACCAGCTTCGATCTCGTCGGTCAGTTGCCGGCGGGCGCGGCCGCCGAGGTGATGCTCTCCTGGCTCAACGGGAGCTGGCAGCGGCAGCTTGAGATCACGACCGCCTCGGTGAGCCTGATGAAGGTGACAAAGGGCAGGGCCAACACACTCCGCCAGGTCCCCCGGCCTCCCTCGCCCGAGGGAGGTTCCCAGGTGCTGGTCAAGCGCCGGCCGGGAAGCGTCACCGTCTTCTTCGATGGCCGGGCGGTGCTGCTCGGGGCGGTGGACAACCTTGAGGGCAAGGTAGCCAGCCGGGGGCTCAGCGAGGTCAACTGCCAGCCCACGGCGCCCGTGTACTTCCACGACGACTTTATGCGCGCCCAGGGCGAGCCCAACCCCTGGGAGACGCCGAACGGGGCCTGGGAGCTGCACAAGGTCGAAGGCGCAGCGGCGCAAGGGGCCAACCCCTTCGCCTTCGCGGGCAAGGGGGATGCCTCCTCCTCAGCGCTGGCCGGATACTGGTTCTGGGACGACTATGAGTACTCGGTCTCAGCTCGGGCCACGGCGGACGCGGTCGGCATGTACGCGCACTACCGCGCGCCCGATGACTACCTGCTCCTGCGCCTGGAGTATCCGCCCAAGGCCGGCAAGCCCGGGCTGGTCTCAGTGGTCCGGCGCAGCCCGACGGGACAGCGCACGCTGGCCGAAGCCCCGGCGGACTGCGAGCCCGACAAATGGTACCGGCTCGGCGTGCGCGTGTCCGGGGGACATTTGATCGCGACGCTCGACGGCGAGACCGTCGCACAGGTTGCCGGCGAGGCCACGCGCGGATGGGGGCAGGTGGGCCTGTACGTCGAGTGGGGCCGCGCGCTCTTCGACGACGTTGAGGTGCTACCCTGGCGCGTGCTGCCGCTGCCGGTGGGCGAGGACGGCCCGTGGGCCTGGGAGGTGCAGCGAGGCCGGTGCAACGCGTCACGCGACGGACTGCGCGTCCAGCCTCACGGCTTTGCGCGGCTGCTCTCGGCCTGGCCGGGAGCGCACGATATGCTGGCCTCCGCGCAGGTGCGGCTGGCGGCCGCCGGCGAAGCCGGACTGCTGCTCAGGTATCAGAGCCCTCGCGATCACTACCTGCTCTGCCTCAAGCGCGCCGGCCGCGCCGTGGTGCTGCGCCTGGTGCGAACGGTCAAGGGCGAGGAGCAGGTGCTGGCCCAGCAGCGAGTGACCGCTTCGCCGGCGCGGTGGCACCAGCTTGCCGCGGCGCTACGCGGCGAGCGCATCGTGGCGAGCCTCGACGGGGACCGCCTGTTCGAGGTCTCGGACGCGGCTGTCGCGCATGGCCGCCTCGGCCTGTTCTGCGCCGACAAGAGGGCGGCGGATTTCCGGTTGGTGCGGGCGATGCCTGCGCGCGCCGACGGGAACGCGACGGACCCGCCCCCCCCGCCCTATGCGGGCATCATTGACCGGCACACCTGGGCCGGCCGAGGCAGCTCCTGGGTGCCTCGCCCCGAGGACCTTGACCTCTTCTGGCACCGCGGCCTGTTCATCGGCCCCCTCACGGCCCGGC
>CBFDBV010000223.1:0-7775 GCA_965603135.1 uncultured bacterium | reverse complement strand
GCCGATGACCATCACGCTGCCTCAGGCCCTGGGCATCTACGATGTGCGCGCGGGCAAGTTCCTGGGCAGGACCGAAACGATCACGGTGGACCTGCGCCCGGGAGCCGCTGGCGTGTACGCGGTGCTGCCGTACAAGGTGACCGGCTTGCCGGTCGTGCTGCCGGCGAGAGTGCGGCCCGGTGAGAGTGCCGATATCTCGGTCACGGTGGAGGTGTCCGCCGGCGCGCCGGGGGACCATGTGCTGCGCCTGGAGGTGCGCGATCCGCGGGGCGATCTGAGCGAGGCGTACACGCGCAACTTCATCGCCGAGCGCGGCAAGGCGAGCCTCACGATCCCCTTCGCCCTGAATGACGAGCCGGGTGCGTGGCAGCTTCACATGAAGGACATCGCCTCAGGCTGGGACGCGGCCGGGCAGATTGTGCTGACGGAGCCGGGGGAGTGATGGCGGCGGTGAAGGGTGCCACGATCGAGAGCTACCACCGCGAGATGGCAGCTGACGTCGCCAGCTTGATCGAGGCCTCCTTCGCGGAGTACCGCCGTCCGTCAGGGCTGGTGATGCTGCACGTGACCGCTCCGTACGTGGGGCGGCGGGCCACCACGGAGGCGCTGGAGGCGGATTCGGTCCGGCCGGAACACAGTGTGGTCGCGTCCATTGCCGGGCGGCCCGTTGCGGCGGTGATCGCAACCCGGGATGGCGAGAACACCCGCTGGTGGCGCATCGCGACGCCCCCGGAGTTCCGGGGACGCGGCCTGGCCTCGGCGTGTCTGAGCGCGGCGGAGGACAGCTTGCGCCCGGCGGGCATCGTGGCGGCGAGCACCGCCGACACGGTGGACAGCCGCTGGGAGCCGGCCTGCGCATTCCTGGAGGCCTCGGGCTACTCGGTCCACGATCCGGCCCACCACAGCATCATTATGCGGCTGGACATTGACCTCTGGACCGAGCGGCCGGTGCAGGCGGCGGAGGGATATGCCGTCGTCAACCTGAGCGAGGATGACCTGGAGGAGTGGAGCGTCTGCAAGAACACCATCTTCGGCTGGAGCAGTGAGGCCCAGTGGTTTCGCGACCGCTTTATGAGGCGCCACGACTTCGACTTCGCCGGCTGGCACGTGGTAAAGCACGGTGGCAGGATGGTGGGCATGGCCGGGGCACAGGTCATCTGCGCGGAGCGCCCGGAGGAGCCGAGCGGCTCGCGCGTGCTGGGCGGGATCATCGAGTACGTGGGCGTGCTGGAGGAGCATCGGCGCAAGGGCCTGGCGGAGGCGCTGATGATCGCGTGCCTCAACTTCTGCAAGCGCAACCAGGGACAGACGGTCGAGCTGATCACGCAGCCCTTCCGCATCCCCGCGGTGCGGCTCTACGAGAAGCTGGGCTTCGTCACCCTCGCCGAGTGGCGCCGCTACGTGAAGCAACTCTGGCTGTGCGGCAAGCCCAGGCCGCGTGCCCTCATCTTGCGTCCGAACTGGTTTGCCGTACGCCGTTGGTCGGATGTCGGATGTCCGATGTCTGATGTCCGCCTACGTGAACCACACCCTCGCCCGCTCGGCGGCCACGCCGTAGAAGCTCCCGATGATCGCCCACGCGATGCCCATCGTGAAGAAGTGCCCCAGCGCCAGGCCGATGAACGCTGGCGTCAGACGCTTGTACATCCGCACTCCGCCCAGCTTGAAGATCAGGCTCTTGAGCACCCAGACGACGAAGAACCCGCCCCAGATCTGATACGAGTACGCCGCGGCCATCGCGTATCCCAGCGGGTGAAGCGGGAAGCGAAGGTGCACGCTCCGCGCCAGCCCCAGCACGCCGGCGATGACTGCTCCTACGGCCACCGCCGCCCGCCGCGAGTTATCGGGCCTGGAGGGCTTGATGAGGTCGGCGGCGGTCGCCTGGTACTCCCTGATGGTCAGGCCCGTGCGCGGCCCGCCTGACACGCCCCCGCTCTCCACCACGTTCCCGCCGTACTCGTAGTACGTGTCCAGGTGCATCCACCACGCCATCATCAGCCCGAGCGCCACCGCCACGAGCCCGGCCACGGCGATGTCGCGCGCGCTGGACTTGAGCGTCTCCGAGGCCTTGTAACCCTCCAGCGGGTAGGCGGTCGAGCTGAAGAAGAACCCGCGCGAGAGGAAGAAGAGCATGGACCAGATGGTGAGCGTCTGCGGTCCACCGCGGTCGAGCCAGTACTCCGCGCCCATGAGCGCGAGGGGCAGCTTCTTCGCCTGGTACCAGGGGAACAGCCAGGTGCTGGGCGTTCCGGTCTCGCAGCGAACGCGCATATACGTGATGGCGAAGCCCAGCAGCAGCGCGAGATACAGGGCCGCCGCGCTCAGGCTCATCCCCGCGAAGCTGCACCAGGCGAGCACCACGATGATCCCCACGATCAGCCCCGCCAGCGCGAGCCTGGGGGGGAAGGGATCGTAGCGTTGGAGGGGCTCCGCGCGCTCGCCCGGCGGCTGCGTGGCAGCCGCTCCCCAAGCCACCTCACCGCCCAGCAGGCCCCGTGCGGCCGCGCGCAACTGACCTCGCGCGCGCCAGAGCAGGAGAATCGCTATCAGCATGTATGCCCCGCCGCCCTGCTCCTGCTGGAAGGGGAAGCCGGATATGTCCCAGCCCAGCGCCACGGCGAAGACGTTTGAGAGCCGCTGCGCCAGGGCGAACACCCACACCGACAGCGCAACCTCCAGCGACACCAGGTAGCCCAGCCCGACGACCTCCGGCCGGTGCGAGATGAACAGGGGCTGAAGCGCGCTCCACGGGCGCTCGGTGAACAGAGCGCCGATGTCGTAGCGACGCCCCAGGGCCGGCACCGCCGGGTTGAAGCTGTTGACGATGTTGAATACGTTGAAGACCACCGCGAGCAGGAAGCCCACCCACATCACCGGGTCCCGGAAGAAGGGCGTCTCACCGGCGCTCCCCTCGGTGCCCTCGGTGATGTCCAGCGGCAGGTAGAGCAGGGGGAAGGACAGCCGCTCCTCCTCCATCCACGACTTGCGCAGCAGCGCGGTCAGGCAGAGCGCCGTCGCCCACAAGACCGTCAGTAAGAACGTCCAGTGCAACGCCGGCCCCACCCACGCCCGCCAGGGCACCCTTCCACCCTCCGAGCCCTCCCAGAGCGTCTGGATCGCCTCACGATCATCCGGCCGCAGCCAGCTCGGGATGTGCTCCTGGAGCGCGGCCATGTTGTTCTCGGGCGTGGCGAAGTAGAAGGGGACCGTGGCGCACGGGAGGGCCATGCGCACCACGGCGAGGCTGGGCATGATTGACCCGATGGCCACGAAGAAGTAGATGAGCACCATCTCGGGGCGGGTCAGACTGAAGCGCGGCCCGAGCCGGCGCAGCAGGGGGTGCAGCAGCGCCAGCAGCAACAGGGCCGCGATCGCGGGGACGGGCGGCGTGGCCTCGGTGAGGTTGATCGTGTGCACCAGCAGCTCAGAGTGCCGCACCCACAGCACGGCCCCGAAGAGCAGCGCAGTGCCGATGAGCAGCGAGCGCACAGTCAGCGCCGGGCGAAGGCGCTCCGGCTCCTGTCGCCGCGCTGGAACCTGCTTCGTCGGGGTAGGCATGGGGCTCGGGCCCTGTCGTTTTGTGTCGAGCTACTGACGGGCCTTGGCGTACTCCTCGGCGAAGGCGTAGCCGTCGAAGCTCTCGCTGTTGTCGAGGTCCTGAAGGTAGACCTTGCACCCCTCGCGCCTGGAGGCCTTCGCCGCCAGCGCCACCTTGATGCACTCGAGGTTGTCCTCCAGCGTGAGGGGCGCCTCACCGGCCTTGATGGCCTCCACGTACTTCTCGATCAGTAGTTGGTAGGCGTTCTTGGCCACCAGCTCTTGCGCGAAGACCCCGTTGGAGGCCGAGAGGCTGATGAACCACGGGTTCGCCACCGAGCCGAGCACGTAGAAGACGGGCGTGCCGTCCGCGTAGTCGGCGCGGAAGACGTCCATCGGCCCCTTCTGACCGACGTGCTCGACGGCGATGACGCCCGCGCCGAAGAACCCCTGGAAGCACTCGACAGTGTGAATCCCGTAGTTGAAGAAGTCGCCGCGGCCCTGCACCCAGCACACGCCGATCTCGCCCATCTCGTCCCTTTGCGCTGCCAGCTCCTGGATCTCCTGGGCGTAGCGGATGCTGGAGCCGCCCATGATGAGCGTGTCATGCTTCGCTTCCAGCCGCAGCAGCATGTTCACCTCTCGCAGGTTGCCGACCATCGGCTTGTCGAGAAGGACCGGCTTGCCTGCTTCGATGAAGGGCAGGCCGTGCTCGATGTGCAGGTCCCAGTTGGCGCTGTGCACGATGCCCGCGTCCGCGGCCTCGACCACCTCCTCGATTGTGTCGCAGGCCAGCTCGATGCCGTGCTCGTTTGCGAACTCCGCCGCATATCCCGGCGGCCGCACGCCACCGCTGTCATGGACCGCCACCACCTCCACGTCCTCCATCTCCTTGATGATCGGGAGCCATGAGCCCGGATGCGAGGTGCAGAGGTCCACCATGCCCAGTCGTATCACCTGTCAACACTCCGTTTCGTGCGTCGGGTGGCACGTCTTCGCTTGTCGGAGAACGTGTATTCCCCGCGCACGCGCAAGCGCCTTCCTGGACTCACCGCTGGGACCCTTCAGCGTCCCCTAGCAGGTGAGCGCCGGCTTCGGCCGCGCGCAGCCGGCACAACGTCTCCGCTATCACCTCGTCAATGACCTCGCCGAGCGCGTCAACAACCACGAACAGGCCGACGCCGTCGCACAGCGGGGAGCGTTCGAGCGTCTTCTCGCGCTTAGCGCCTATCATCGCCGGCGTCAGCGGCCTCAGAGCGTACTTCGCCGGCGCGGTCCGAAGAGCGTGGCGGATCGCGGGGATGTCCACGGTGTGCCAGGTGGACGCGGCGGACGCCTCCGCGACCGGCACGAGCCCGGTGGGCGCGGACTCGGGAAGCTGGTAGGGGCGATGACGCGTCATGTCGTCGGCGACGAGGTGGGCGACGCAGGACACCGCGAAGGCGCGGCCATCGGGGTGATCGAGCGCGTCCGGCGGAGTGAGCTTGTCGCTCACGTAGGCCACGAGGTCGTCGCCCGGCTCAGGATGCAGGTCGCTGCGATCCGCGTCCGGGGCCTCGGTGTGCGCGTCCGCGGCGAGCGCGCCCAGCAGCATCTGTCCGCGCACCGACTCCGGCGAGCGGAGCGCGCGATGGATCAGTTCAGAGACGACGAGGTGATGCAACAGGTTGATGGGGCAGACCTCCGAGCGGCAGCGACAGGATCAGGCTACTGGTAAGCCACGGCGTACAGGCCCGTGTCTCCCTCGCCGAGCTTGACCGTCACCTCGCGCTGGTCGCTGGCCAGCGTCTGGTCAGTCAGCAGGTCGGTGACGGTCGCGGGTGCGGGAAGCTGAAGGGTGCGCGAGCCTGCGGCGGTCCCCTGGAGCGCG
This sequence comes from uncultured bacterium, assembly GCA_965603135.1. Lineage (GTDB taxonomy): Bacteria > Armatimonadota > Zipacnadia > Zipacnadales > UBA5352 > CBFDBV01. Next base: position 2,368 of record CBFDBV010000223.1, on the reverse strand, counting down.
ATCACGCCCTCGCCGAGCCATCCCGCTGAAGCGGGACCGTCGGCCACGTAGACGGGCACGCCGGCCCTGCGGGCGAGCGCGCGCAGCAGCTCCGGCGGCAGCGCCGGCGCCGCTGAGAAGACGGAGGTCCAGTCATCGAACTCCCGCGCCACCAGCCCGCCGACCTGTCCGGCATTGCCTTGGCGACGGCGGAAGTCGGTCCCCATCAGATCCCCGAGCCGTTGGCCCGCGTCCGCGACGCCGTAGAACCTGGGCGCGGCGCGCGTTACACCGTAGCTGAAGCCCGCTGTCAGCTCGCCGCCCAGCAGTGGCGAGCCGGTTCCGAGGCTCACCTGCAGGGGGCCCGGCTGCGTCACGACCGTCAGGCGGATGCCGGTGAGGTCCTTCATCGTGCGGCCGCTGATCATATTGCCGATGGCGCCGGGCGCGTACACCCAGACGGCGGTGCGCTTGTCGCCGCAGACCTGACGCTTAAGAGCCGTCCGCGGTTCGCCCTCGACCTTGAAGGCGTCCAGGAACAGACACATCTGCGCCGGCGGCAGTCGCTCCTCGATGAGGTCATTGAGCATGAGGAACCGGCACGGCAGGCCCGAGCCGGTCAGGTAGTCCATCTGCGTCGCGAACAGCGCTGTCGCCAGGCCGCCCGACTGCGACAGATACCGCGCGCTCACGTCGTCCACGATGACGGCAAGCTGAGCGGCAGTCTGTTGATTGTCGTCAGCCCTGTTCGCCAGCCGCTCCAGCGCGCCCGGCAGCCAGTTGACATGCTCGCAGGCGCTCGCCCCGACGATGATCCCCGCGCCGCTCGCCAGCGCGAACGCGGCACTGCGCGCAGTTTCCTGCGCGGACACGCCGGCGCGCAGGCGTTCGAGGTACAGCTTCCCGTTAGCCCGCGCGCTCGCGGCGGGGAAGCTCGGCCCGGGCGTCTGCGCCGCGCTCCAGAGTGGCCCGGTCAGGAAGTCCACATGACGGTCGCCGAGCAATCTCGAGAGGGCCAGGTGCGGCCACCGCCAGCTCTCCGGCGCCGCGGCCTGGGCCAGCAGGTGCCCGTAGCACACCCCGACCAGCTTCCTGCCCTCGCAGGCCTCCTTCGCTGTCGCCGCCATCCGCAGAGCCAGGTCCACCGGTGCCTCGGCCCTGAAGTGCGCCAGGTCAACCAGGGCAGCATCCGCGGCCGGATCATAGAGCAGCGGCTCTTGATGGCCGGGCTGTTGAGCCGGCACAGGAATCGTCACCTCATCCCAGGTGGCGAAGCCCATCTCGGTCGAGACCTCCGGCAGGGGCACCAGCCGGTTCGGGCCACCCCACGCCGCGCGCAGCGCATCCACGCTCTCGTAGCGCCTCCTCAGCCGGGCGCGAAATGCCTCCTGCCGCACCTCGCTCGTCTCGCTCCCCAGGCCCAGCTCCGCGCCCCACGGACGCCACGCGCCCAGGTCCCCCGCCATCAGCTCGTAGCCGATCACGCGGTGGCCGTACGCGGCGGCTTCGACGTGCTCGACCAGGCTGTGCAGGCGGGCCCGCGCGCCCTCTGCCCACCTGGCGGAGGTGAGGTCCGCGTAGGTTCGCTTGCGGCCCCACATACGGGGTGGGGCAAGCGCGCCATCGCCGAAGCCTTGCATCTGCTCGGGATGCTCGGCATCCCACCACGGGGCTGAGCCGATGTGCACCTCCAGGAGCAGCAGAGCCTCCGGAAAGGCGTCCAGCGCCTGCGCGGCTCGCCTGTCCAGGCCGGAGAAGTCCGGCGCGTCCGGCGCTGGCCACGCATCATTCGCCCAGCCGAAGGGGTGGTAGTCGGTGGTCGCCGGCAGCCCGAGGATGCGCGCGCCGGCCTCCGCGAGCCGCCGTGGGGGGGGCGGGCACCCCGGGGGGCGGCGGGGAGGCGCGCCCCACGGGGTGTCGCCGCCCAAGCCGCGGCCCGCCGGTGGAGGGGCGCGCGGGCCCCCGGGCGCGGGGGGGGGGCGGGCTCCCGGCGGGCGGGCTGGGGGGAGGCGGCCCCCACGGAGCTTCCGCCGCTCAAGCTGCCCATCAATGGCAGCAGCGCCTCGTTTCCCAGCTTGATTCGTGGCGGGCTGCTCCCGCTGTCAATGGTCGCGGTGGGCATCTCGCGCCTGGCGCCAGCGATCGCAAGCGCCCGCAGCTTCTTGCCCGGGCCGGTCAGCCTCAGCGTGGGCGAGGACCGTTGCAGCGCATACCTGCCCGGCGCCCGCAAGCGGTCGCTTCCCACCGCCGCAGCCCCGCCCGGCGCCCGCAAGCGGTCGCTTCCCAGCGCCACAGCCCCGCCCGGCGCCCGCAAGCGGTCGCTTCCCACCGCCGCAGCCCCGCCCGGCGGCAGCCATCCAGGGACCTTCAGCCCACGGGCTCGGCCGAT
>CBFDBV010000222.1:0-7808 GCA_965603135.1 uncultured bacterium | reverse complement strand
TCACCGATAGCTACGATGCAACCAAGTGCGTCGTGGCCCCTTCGGGCACAAAGCCCAAGCGCACATCTCCCCCGCGATGCCCAAGATGTAGTCCAGGTCGTAGCAGCTCCAGTTGGTGGGGACAGCGCCCGCGTTCATCGAGAACGACTCTCGCCAGGGCGGTGGCTCCTTGCCCGTGAGTGGCCCGGCGGCGATGAGCCCCCGGACGTGCAGCATGCGCAGCGTGAGGTGCCGCCACAAGTTGTGCCAGTTGCTATGCGGTATTTTGGGCCGGTCTACACAGCCCTGGGCGGAGGGCTGATGGTCTGCCGAGAGCACAAGGGCGACCTGAGAATCGTCGTGGTGGACCTGGCCGACGGCTTCGAAGACTGCTTCGGCGGCGACCGCCCGCCCGTGGTCTACGTCATGCGCAACACCGAGGGCGGGTCGGTGGACCCGCCCCTGCGGTGGGAGACTGCGTTTCCCCTGGGAGAAGCTGCGCTTTTCCGAACGGCACGGCCGTTGCCTTTGCCTCCCGGCCAGGCCGCGTGCCCCCGGGTCCCGATCAGTCGTCCCGGCGAAGCAGCGACATGCCGAGGTACGGGTACACGTCAATGTACTGCGGGTAGACGCTCCAGATGACGAAGCCGCCCGTGCCCAACTCCCGCGAGATCTGAATCTGGCGCACCGCGCCGACCGGCCCCAGTCCCTTCAGCAACCCGATGCCGGGGTAGCACGGGACGGTGCCCCGCAGGTGGCCGAGCTGCGCCGTGGTCGAGGCGCGGAACTGCGTGTTGCTGGCCGTGTAGTTCATAGGGCAGAGGAAGTCCAGGTATCCCGCCTCCGCCCACGCCACCCAGTCCTGCGCCACGTCGTCCCGGCACTGGGGGTAGTTCCTGAAAACGGCCGCCGAGATCATGCAATCGGGGACCTCGCGCCGCACGGTTTCGGAGACCTCGCGCACCACCCGCGTGATGGCGGCCCGGCGGAACTCCAGCCATTGCTCGTGCAGCGCGCCCTTGGTCTGTACCTCCGCGGGCCAGTCCTGGACCGGCCTCCCGGCGAATGCCTCGAAGCGCTCCCGGCAGCCGTCGCAGAAGCAGGTCTTGCCACTGGGGTATCGGATGTAGTCGAAGTGAACGCCGGCGACTCCCGGTCTGTGGGCCGACTCGACCATCGCTCGTATCTGCAGGTCCTGATTGCGCGGGTCCGAGGGGCAGAGCGTGCCGGTCGCGGTCCCGTCGCTCTGCACAGCCATGCGCCCCTCATCCTTGAACTGCTGCATCAGGTCATCGGGTGTGTGCCCCTTGGCGTTGAAGTTGGTCATCCACACGTGGACCTTGATGCCGTGCTCGGCGCAGGCCTCGACCGCCTCTCCCAGGTAGTCGCGGCCCTCGGTGTTGCTCCTGTCGAAGGGCAGCACCTCGCTGGGGTACGCGGTGGACGCCCCGTGCAAGGCATTCAGAATGAGGTGGTTTATGCCCGAGTCTGCGAGGCGCTGCGCCGTCTTCGGCCAGCCCCACCCCGCGATGCCAGCGGGCGGGTGGCACCAGGTCGCGCGGAACTCATTCTCGACCGTGGACTGGGCTAGGCAGAATGCCTCCGCGAGCAGGTCCTCCGCCTCGTCGGCCAGCGACATCGCCTCGAATGGGTCCTGCGCCTCGATGGCTCCCTCTCGCACTGATGCCGCCCGCGCGACGAGCGCCTCGGACGCCTCCCCGAAGCTCGGCTGCGCGCGGGTCAGCGCGACGGCGGCCTCCCAGTCCTGCGCCTGCAGCCGTTCTCCCATCTGGGCGATGCGGCGCTCGGCCACGAGTTCTGCGGTCCCCGGCGCGAAGTGTTCGATCAGCGCAACCAGTAGGCGGCCCTTGGTCGCCGGGTCATCGTTCAGCAGGATGTGCGAGAACCACGCGCCGCTGTCCGATACGATAATGGCGGGCGCGTCGGTGCGGTTGCCCTCGAAGTCGTGCCACCAGGCGGCCACGCGTCCGACCCCCGCCACCGCCTCCGAATCTATGATCCCCCACGAGCCCTGCCGCACCTCCTGCGGCGCTCCCGGCGGCGGTTGCTCGGCGAAGCGCATCGAGGAGAACTCGCCCTTCGGCTGCGCACTTCGGAATCCCTGTTGGCTGACCCCGACCAGCTTCGCCAGCGGCTGCGGCAGCGAGTAGCAGGCGATGATCTTGCCGCCGCCCCGGACGAACTCGGCCACCAGTTCGGTCGCCTCCTCCGGCAGCCGCGAGACGTAGGGCAGCACGAGCAGCTTCAGGTCTGCCAGTCGTTCCGGGGTGAGATCGCCGGTGCTGAGGGTCGGCATGGCGCAGCCCGTCTGGTCCAGCAGCCACGCCACGGTGGCGGCGTACTTGCCCAGCGTGCTCTCGGACCCTTCTGCCGTCGAGTATCCCGGCACGACCAGAGCCGCGGGCGCCGGGGTTTCCTCCAGCCCGAAGTTCGCGATGTGCAGGACCGCGTCCTCACGCGCGCCTGCCCACGGACTGAAGCGGATGGTATTGATCTGCCCCCAGTTGCCGCCCGGCTTGTCCACGTAGAACTCGCCGCGTGGCAGCCGGATCCGACACCACTGCCCCTCCTCCTCCGGATACCAGCGCGCGCCGTACCAGCCGTCGCCACTGCGCAGGTAGAGGTTGATTGAGCTCATGGCCACTATGTTCTCCGCGTAGACGTCGAAGCAGACGGCCGTGCACCCGGTCAGGTCCAGTTCCACCGACCGATCCCAGCATCCGCGCGGGATGGTGGTCTCCGCGAAGTTGCAGGTGAGCTTGAGGACCGGCGGCCCGCCCAGCGACAGGCTCTCGGCCGGCGCCGTGCTCTGCTTGGCGATGATGGCGCCCTCGTCATCAATGGCGTTTTGCGCCCGCCACAGCTCCGCGACAGACTCGCCCGGCGGCACCTCCAGAATGGGAAGGAGCCGCACGCCCGGCAGCGGCGCGGGCGGCGGCGGTGGCTCCGCCGCGCAGTGACCTGCGATAAGCAGCCCAAGGACCAGACTCGCGAGGCAGTGACTTGTCTTCATCGTTTCGACCTCCATGCGCGGCTTAGCGGTGGTCCATCCGGTAGATTCGCGTGACGCCCGCCGGGAGGCGCTCCTCGATCACGCTGAGGCCCGCGCCGATCTCATTGCCCGTCACCAACTCCGTGACATCGGCCTCGCCCGGCAGCACGATGCGCTTCACCCCCTCGGTGGAGGTGTGGACCATGGCGTAGCTTGTGTTGGCGAAGAATGGGTCGAAGGTCTCCGAGTAGACGTGCACCCCCGCGTACCGGCACAGCCCCAGCAGAAGCTCGCGCCTCAGCGGCAGCATCGAGTACACCGACCGCCAGTCCGCGAACTCCCGCACCGCCAGCGTGGGCCGGTCTGCCGTTGTGCCCAGGACGGTCACCTGCGGGTCATCCACCACGAACGTCGGGCTGAGCGCCCACGCATCCTCCCTGCTTGCCGGCGAGGTCGAGGTGATCGCGTGATCCTGCGCGGTGATCGTCAACTCGGCGGGCAGCTCCTCGTCGCTCACCCGGATCGTGAGCCCGGTCAACGCCGCCATGCTATCCTCGCTGAAGCCGCTGTCCGTCACGTAGCCGGGCGCGTACACCCAGACGGCGGTCCTGCCCTCGCACCTGACGGTGGCCTCGATGCTCTGCCGCAGATCGTCGTCAAGCTTGAAGGCGTTCAGGAAGATGTAGAGCTTGTAGTCGGGCAGCGCGGGGTTGGCGATGTCTGAGAGCAGGTAGACATCGAAGGGCGCGCCCATGCGGGCGGCCTCGTCAATCGTGCCCCGGAGCAGCGCCGCAAGTGTGCTGTAGTCGCCGCCGGTGTAGTACATGCTCCCCTCGTCGGCGAATATGGCGACCTCGCTGGTGGGCGTGCGATCAACTTCGAGCGCCTCCTCGCAGACCTTCCGCAGCGACGCGATGTCATCCATGACCTCGGCCTGGTGGAAAGTGCAGTTCCCGGCCAGCAGGAACCACCAGAGGCTCGTCCCCTTGGTGAGGGAATACCCCACCGCCCGCCGCAGGACCGACAGCGTCTCGGGCAGGTCGTCCGTGCGGTAGCTTATGTACCTCGGGTACAGGTGGGTGCGGGTGTCCACCTCGTCCCAGTAGAGCTTGCCGTGCAGGCGGTAGCTGGCGGTGTACGTGGAGACGAAGCGGCCCACCTCGCCGCCCCGGCGGTGACTGTAGTCGGTGGGCGACGCCAGGAAGTCCACGTCGGGCGAGGCCAGCACCTCCGCCAGGCCCTGGAAGCCCTCCTGGGTGATGGAGTGCAGGGAGTAGCCGTAGAAGACTCCGGCCAGCTTGCTCCCGCCGGTCTCCTCCTTGACGATCCGGCAGCTCCGGACGATGTTGCGGCTGATCATGTCGCTCATGAAGCGGCGGTAGTCAACGACCGGGCGGTCCTTCACCGGATCGCGGAAGAGGCCGTGGCGGGTGACTTGGCGCGCCTCGTACGTGGGAGGTTCGGCGGCGGCGAAGGTCGCGGTCGGGTTGCCCCAGGCGCGGCGCACGGCTGCCACGTCGCCCCCGTACTGCTCCCTGAGCCATTTCCGGTACCGCTCGATTGCAGCCGGGGAGAAGTCCACCTGCGCTCTCTTCCCCCACCAGTACCACTCGCTGGCCCGCCCGCCCGCGGGGTGATAACCCATGATGTGAGCGGCGTAGTCGCTGCCCTCCATGTGGCGGATCACGTCGCGCAGCAGACGCTCATACGTCTCCTCCCACAGCTCCGACGCGAGAGACGCCTGTTCCGCCGGGTCGCCGTCGGCGTTGCGGCAGACCTCATCGGGGTGCGCATCAAGCCACCAGCGGGGCGGGTTGAGCTTCACGCGCGGGAGGATCAGGGCGTTGGGGTTCGCTTCGATGATCGCCTCGATGCGCCGGTCCACCTTCTCGAAGTCGTACTCCCCTGGCGCCAGCCACCAGCCGTGGCAGCCGTCCCGCGGGGTCGCCCAGCTCCAGAAGATCTCGCTGTACAGGTTCACGCCGGCAGCAGCGAAGTCCCGGCACGAAAGGGTGATGAGATCGTCGGCCACGTACGGCTCCGGCATCATCGCCATGGCGTAGACGGGCTGCCCGTTGATGTGCAGCATCGTGCAGCCGCGGTGGGTTTCGATGGTCGTCTCGGTGGGTCCATCGCCCACGCGATCCTCGGGGATGTCCTGCTCCCAGGCCGCCACGAGCGGCAGCTTGGTCTTGAACTCCGGGTCGTAGCCCTCTGGCAGCGGCCGCTCGATGGACAGCCTGTCCTCGGTCTTGTCCGGGCGCTCGTGCCGGTAAACGCTCGCGACCTCCTCGCCCGACAACGCGCGGTCGTAGATTCTCGCGTCATCAACCAGACCGCTGAATACGTAGTCGCGCGGCCCGGCCTGGGACTGCGCCTCCCCGATCAGCAGCGGGTGTTCGTTTGCGACCAGGTGGTCGGTGGCGGTCGTCGCCGAAAGCATCTCCTCCCCGTTCAGGTAGAGCGTGACATGCCCATGGTCGAAGGTCGCCGCGACGTGGCTCCAGTGCGCGGTCGGGACGACCGGCACCTCGGACGCCGGGATGGGCGTTCCGCCGGGCACCGTGAACATGTCGGCATTGCGCATGATGCCCATCCACTTGCCGGTCTCGTCCTTGAACTTGAACTCCGGCCTCCCGTCGCAGAGGGAGAGGAAGAAGTGGATCTGCTGAACTGCCGCGCCCTGTCGCTTGCCTTTGTACAGGATCGTCTGATATGACCTGGGCCGCTCGTTGGGCGCAATCCAGGCGGCCACCGTGAGCTGACCGGTGGCGCTGTCGGCAGCCAACTCTGGCACCGACAGGGCGGTGAAGTGGCTGATGAACACCGCGCCATCCTGGGTGTGCGGGACGCCCTCGACCTCACAGGCCGCGTCGGTCGCGCGGCAGATGAAGCCGCCATCGGTGACCCGCTGGAAGTCCAGCCAGAGGATCATCCCCTCGTCGAATGACGCCTGTTGCGCGCAGGCGCCTCCCGCGAGCAGCGCGCCGGCAATCAGTAACGACGTCGTCAGCTTCATTGTTCCCTCCGGGTCCTGTGCGCCGCGCTCTCACCTGGCGGCGCCAAGGGCTCGTAGCCCGGCGAGATGTGCCATCGGATCGTGCCCTACCGTCTTCGCCGCTGCGCCACCGACACCTGCGCGAGGCCCGGCCCGATGCCGCCTCCCGCTCGTCTCCTTGTCGTTCTCTGCGGCGTCGGGATGCCCGCAGGGCAGGTCACGCCGCGACGAGGGCCGAAGGAGTAACGCGCGTAATGGCCTCAGTCCCGCCACAGCCGACCGCAGGGCCAATCGCTGCCCGCATCGGCAGGCTGTCGGGCCCGCCTTCGCTCCTTCGGAGCTACGGCGGACAGGCCTGGAAGCCCGACCTACGCGTTGTGTGGATCTGAGTTGGTCGGCGGCCGAACCCGGTGATGAGAGATGACGAAGCATGCGCGAGCCGGAGCCTGGACCTTCACGACCATCCCGTTGCGCCCGTGGCTGATGGTGGCGCTGGCGGCCTGCGCTACCGTCGGGGCGGCCTGGTGCGGCCATACCTCGGGGCTTGAGAGATGGCAGAAGTACCGCGACCGGATTGCGGCCGAGCCCGGGTTGGTGCGGCTGTACACCTTCGAGGGCGTCGCGGACGCGCGGTCGCCGGTGCCAGACCTGGTGGGCGACGATGCGCTGACCTTCGTCCCCTATGTGGCGAAGGACGCAGAGCCGGTGGACGACCTGGCTATCATTCCCGGTCGCTGGCCGGGCAAGCCGGCGGTCAGCCTGGACCAGGGCTGGTACGAGGGCCCGCCCTTCGACGCGACGGCCGAGGGGTTCACCATCGAGTGCTGGTTCCGCGAGCACGGCCCCGGGACGCTGCAGCCACGCGGCCCTAACGGCACACTGCTATCGGTCAGCAGCGGCTACTACGATGGCTGGCGCATCACCTTCTCTGACAAGAGCCACACCGTGGACTTCGCCCTCGGCCGACCGAAGCCCGACTACTCGATCTCTGCGCGCTGCGTCAACCCCGTCGCCCGAGGCGAGTGGATCCACCTGGCCGCCACCTGGGACGGGAGCCTCATCCGCGTCTTCCTTAACGGTGTCGCCCGGGGGGAGCAGGCGTTCGCCGGGCCTTACACGCCCGCGCACGTCATGCCCAAGTTCAAGGTGGGCTTCGCGGGCTACGGCGTGGGCTCGTTCAAGTTCGGTGTTGACATGGTCGCTCTGTACGAGCGCGCCCTTACGCGGGATGAGATCGCCAGGCACGCCAACCCGGAGGGCGACTTCGAGACCGAGTTGATCGCGCATCTGCTGCGCGGCGACGAGCTGGTCGCGGGTGGGGCGGTGGCGACGGAGAGCGACCGTGAGCGGTCGCCGGGCGGCGCGGCCGACCGCTTCGAGCGTGCCCGAGAGGAGTACGCCAGAATCATCGCCATCGAGGATGACGGGCTCTTCGAGCCGCTGGCCAACTACAAGCTGATGGCGCGCCTGCGCATCGCCGGCAGTTTCCGCGCCCAGGGCGATCTTGACCGGGCGCGCGGGGACTATCGCTCCATCGCCTCCGATGACTCGCTGGAGTTGCACTGGCGCATGCGGGCCTGGTTCGCTCTCGCACAGACGCACGTCACCCAGCGCGCTTACTCGGCGGCGCGCCCCGAGTACGAGAGCATCCTGGCGCTGGTGACCGGCAGGCATGAGCACTACCGCGTCGAGGCCATGCAGCGGCTGGCCGACATCGAGACGCTGGCTGACGGCGCTCCCTACGTCAGCCTGCGACAGCGGCGGCTTGACCGGATCTCTCACCCGGCGGTGACGCTCTACGTCGCGACCGATGGCGAT
>CBFDBV010000221.1:0-7845 GCA_965603135.1 uncultured bacterium | reverse complement strand
TGTCTGAGGTTCTGATAGTTGGCTCGATGGCGCTCGACAGCGTGAAGACGCCCTTCGGACAGGCCGACAGAACGGTCGGCGGCGCCGCGGTGTACGCGGCCACCGCCACCAGCCTGCTGGCGCCGGTGCGCCTGGTCGGGGTAGTCGGGGGCGACTTCCCCCGGGAGGCGCTGGATTTCCTCGAGGGGCGCGGCGTTGATCTCGCAGGCGTCGAACTCGTTCCTGACGGGAAGTCCTTCTACTGGAGCGGCGTCTACGACTACGATATGACCGACCGCGAGACGCTGGACACGCAACTCAACGTCTTCGCCGACTTCGACCCGAAGCTGCCCGAGAGCTACCGGCAGAGCCGCTACTGCTTCCTGGCGAACATCCAGCCGCAGCTTCAACTCTCCGTGCTGGAGCAGATCGAGGGCCCCTGCTTCGTGATGTGCGACACGATGAACCTGTGGATCGAGACCGAGCGCGAGGCCCTCGAGCAGGTGCTCGCGCGCGTGGACCTGGCTCTGCTCAATGACGCGGAGATACGCCAGCTCGCCGACACGCCGAATCTGGCGCAGGCGGCCGGGCGAGTGCTTGACCTGGGGCCCAAGTTCGTCGTGATCAAGAAGGGCGAGTACGGCGCCGCGCTGCTGTCGCGAGACGAGCACTTCGGTATCCCCTCCTACCCGCTGCCCGACGTGGTGGACCCCACCGGCGCGGGCGACAGTTTCGCCGGCGGGATGATCGGCCTGTTGGCCTTGGAGGATAGCTGCACGACGCGCGACCTGCGCCGAGCCGTCGCCCTGGGCACGGCGGCCGCGTCCGCCAGCGTCGAGGGTTTCGGCCTGGAGGGCCTCAAGAGCCTGGATGTCGGGGAACTCCACCGTCGTTGTGAGACGCTGCGCGAGATGGTGCAGTTCGAACCGATCCAGCTTGAACTCACGTAGCCCCGGATTGCAGGGGGGAAACCTACAAGTCGAAGGAGGATTGGTGCGTGCAGCCGCGAACTAGTAGTGCACGAAGGGAGACGCACGCATCCAGGCGCATCACAAGGGAGACCTTTTCTGGCTGAGAGGAGTGCGTACGATGGCAATAGCCATGCAGACGGGCGACATTGAGAGGTTGTTGGGTGACGAGGCCAGCGACTTGCTGGAGTATGAGTGCAGAGGTATCAACTCTGAGGACCTGCACCTGCCTGGGCCCGATTTCATAGACCGTGTGGTGGCGCAAAGTGATCGGTCAATTCAGGTCAAGAACAGTCTTCAGCGCGTTCTTGACCACGGCCGTCTGGCAGGGACAGGCCATATGTCGTTTCTGCCGGTGGACCAGGGCATGGAGCATAGCGCGGCGGCCTCCTTTGCACCGGCCCCTATCTACTTCGACCCCGAGAACATCGTCAAGCTGGCTATCGAGGGCGGCTGCAACGGCGTGGCCTCAACTCTGGGGGTGCTGGGCGCGGTTGCAGACAAGTATGCGCACAAGATCCCGATGTTCGTCAAGCTCAACCACAGCGAGCTTCTGACCTATCCGAACGAAGCCGACATGGCGTTCTACGGCACGGTCGAGCAGGCGTGGAATCTGGGCGCGGTCGGCGTCGGCGCTACCATCTATTACGGCTCGCAGAAGAGCAACCGGCAGATGCAGGAGGTAACGGCAGCCTTCCAGCGCGCACATGAGCTGGGGATGTTCACCGTCCTGTGGACCTACCTGCGCAATGCCGAGTTCAAGCGAGACAAGGACTACCACCTCGCAGCCGATCTCACGGGCCAGGCCAACTGCCAGGGAGTGACCATCCAGGCCGACATCGTCAAGCAGAAGCAGCCTGAGTGCAACGGGGGCTACCCGGCGATGTCCCGGGACCAGAAGTACGGCCGCACCGATGACAGGCTGTACAACGGAGAGCTGATCCCGGACCATCCCATCGAGTGGACCCGCTGGCAGGTCGTCAACTGCTTCATGGGGCGTGTCGGGCTCATCAACTCTGGCGGGGCGTCGGTGGGCGGCGACGACCTCGCCCAGGTAGTGCGCACCGCGGTCATCAACAAGCGCGCTGGCGGCATGGGCCTGATCACCGGTCGCAAGGCCTTCCAGAAGCCGATGGACGAGGGCGTCAAGATCCTCAACGCTGTGCAGGACGTCTACCTCTGCGATGACGTGACCGTGGCCTGAACGCAGCTTCGCTGCGCTTAACGGTAGCTATGCGGTGTCAGCAGAACCAGCGATGGCGGTCAGCATCTTGAGCTGACGGCCAATAATGCACGTACGTCGGGGACGCATCACTCCCTCGACGTACCAGACAGCGCAGGTGAACCACAGATGGGTCAACTTCTGACGGGACGACAGCTTCGCAAGATCTTCGATCGCTTCTGTCCGTTCGATGAGGACGGTAAGCTCAAGCCGGACGACGAGCAGGTGACGCTGCTCGCCGCGAATTCCAACAACTGGTGGCAGACGCGAGCGTTCGTACAGGTCGCGGCGACCGGAGAGCAGTCGCCGATCATTGTCCAGTTCTCGCACAACGCTAACGCCAAGATCGGCGGCGCGCCCGGCAAGGCTTTCGCGCCCGAGGGCCTCGGCTATCGCGCCAACGCGGTGATAAATGGCGGCAAGGCCATGGCCTCCTGGATAGAGATGGAGGTTGAGGCCTGGGGCGCGGACCTGGTGGCCGTGTCGCTGGATCACTTCGCCGTGCCCAAGTTCGAGGCTGACAAGGAATACACGCAGCGCGCGGTTGCCGCCGGCTACGGTGATCTCGTGGATGCGACCATCGCCTTCCTCGAGGGCAAGGGCCTCTCCGGCACGATGGAGGATATGTCCGGCGGCCTGAGGGAGAAGTACATCGCCTACCTCACCAGCGACGAGTACCAGCAGTTCCGCACCGACTTCCAGGAGACGGTCGTTGTCATCAAGCCCGCGTGGGGCATGATTGACACCGAGGGCATCCCGCCGGTGCTGGACTTCGCGATTACCCGCGACATCGCCGACGCCGTGCGCGGCGAGCTTGGCAACCACGACATGATGCTGGAGGCCGAGCTGGGCGAGACCGGTCAGAGCGGCGACGAGATCGAGTACAAGAACATGAGCGATGACGAACTCGATCAGTTCGCCGAGCTGACAGCGGCTTTCGTCGAGTACACGGGCGCCGAGGGCTTGGCCTACGACATCGGCATGAAGCACGCCGCCAAGCAGGGGGAGAAGCACGAGGTGGACGCGCGCAAGCTCGAAGTGGTGCAGAAGCGCATCATAGACAACGTCGGCATCTACGCCGCCTTCGCCCAGCACGGCGGCACCGGTGCGGCGGAGGTGCGTCGCGGGCTGGTCGGCAAGACCAACGTCAACACGCAGTTCCTGGTGGACGGCTCCATCGCACGGTACAAGCACTTCGCGGCCGACCCCGATGCCGTGATGGGCGGCGACAAGAAGATCTGCGGGACGGACGTGGAGACGGACGTCTATCTCCGTGCGCTCTACGAGTCAGCGCTGGAGCGCATCCTCACCACGGGCAGCTTCGAGACGGCCCCCGACTGCCTGGAGGCCCTTGGCTGGTAGCGGCCTCAGCCGGCCGGGCGCATCGAGCCAACGCCGACAGCCGAGCCCCGGTGGGGCTCGGCTGTTGTGCAAGACCGACGGGAGGGCTGCACGTGCAGCTTCATCAGTGCGACGTTCTCGTGATCGGCTCAGGCGGTGCCGGGCTGCGCGCGGCGCTGGAGGCAGCCAACGCCGGCGCTGACGTGATCGTTGCCGCAAAGGGCATCCCCGGCGAGTGCGGCACCACCTTCACCGCCGCCTCCGACTGGATGGCCTTCGGCGCCGCCTTCGGCCACGCCGACCCCGACGACAGCCCAACCGAGCACTGGATTGACATCATGGTCAAAGGCGGGCTGCTGTGCACGCCCGAGTTGGCGCGTGCTATCGCCGAGGATGCGCCGGCGCGCTTCCAGGAGTTGGACGACTGGGGCGGGGACTTCGAGAAGACCCCTGACGGCAAGTTCAAGCAGATTCTGAGCGACGGCGCGCGCTACCCTCGCGCCTGCGGCCGGGGCGCCGAGACCGGCCCCATCATCGTCGAAGTCCTGATGGCGCAGTGTGAGCGGGTCACGCGCGAGGGCCCCGGCTCGGTGCAGTTCCTGCCGAACACGATGATCGTTGACCTGGCCGTGGACGGCGGGCAAGTGCACGGGGCGTGGGGCGTGGGGATGGAGGACGACCAGCCGCTGGTGATCGTGGCCCCGGCCGTGGTGCTGGCCGGCGGCGGCGCGGGCAAGCTCTTTGAGGTCAATGTCTTCCCGCCGCACGCGACCGGCGACGGCTACGCGATGGCTCTGCGCGCGGGCGTGCCGCTGGTCAACTTCGAGTTCATTCAGATCGGTCCCAGCATCGTTCACCCGATTCACTTCGCCCTCTCCGGCGTGTTCTGGCGGCTGGACCCGAAGATCACCAACGTCGCCGGCGAGGAGTTCATCCCGAAGTACATCCCCGAGGGCGTAGACATCGCGGAGGCTATCTACGTCAAGGGCGTCTCGTACCCGTTCACCATCCGCAATGCCAGCAAGTGGGTGGACGTGGGCGTTTTTACCGAGATCAGCGAGGGCCGCGGCACCGAGCACACCGGCGTCCGTATGAGCCTCGCCCACCAGCCCGACCAGGTCATCGAGCAGGAGGCGAAGGTGCCCTTCGAGCATCTGCTCAGGCAGGGGTTGGACCTGCGGCGCGAGGCCATCGAGTTCGCGCCCGCCGTCCAGCACTTCAACGGTGGCGCGCAGATTGACCTGGACGCCGCGACGCCGGTGGCTGGCCTGTTCGCCGCCGGCGAGAACGCCGGAGGGCAGCACGGCGCCGACCGACCCGGCGGCAACGCGCTGGCCGACTGCCAGGTCTTCGGCCGACGAGCGGGAGCCTCCGCGGCCCAGGTCTCGGGGCAGCCCGACGCTGACCTCGTGAGTCAGGCTGCCGAGGCCGGCCTGGCTGACCTGGGCGAAGCCGGCGATGGCGAGCCGGTCGCTGAGATACGCGACGGGTTAGCCTGGGAGATGTGGAAGGGCGCGACCGTGGTGCGGACGAAGGAGAGCCTCACACACGCCCTCAAGGCCGCGCAGAAAGCTGCCGATAAACTCCGCAGCGCCGCTGGCTCGCTACGCGAGAGAGCCGAGCTGCGCAACCTGGCGCTGCTCGGGCAGTGCGTGGCCATCCCCGCGCGTACGCGCACCGAGAGCCGCGGCACGCACTACCGGGCCGACTGCGACGCGGTCAATGACCCCGAGTGGCTGCGTCAGATTTGTCTGAGCCTGAAGGACGCCGAGGTGCGGGCGGAGAAGTTGCCCAAGATCGTGCTGCCTGCGGAGCTTGAGGGGCTGGAGGCAGAGTTGGAAGGCTGAGCGCGCATCAACTCGTCCGGCGTCGCGAGGAGGCGTGACCATGGCCTGCAAGTTCCATCCCGATCGAGAGAGCGTAGCGATGTGCGTGACCTGCGGGGCGGAGTTGTGCGAGGAGTGTCGGCACGTCGGGGCGGACGGCAAGTCGTACTGCGCCGAGCACCTGCCGCAGGAGGTGGAGATGCCGCCCCGAGCCGCGCCGGAGGGTGCGCCTGCCGCCGCCGGCAACGACTCCACGGGCCTTGCGGCGGCCTGCTACTTCTCGTGGATAGTGACGCCGCTCAGCTTCATCATCCCTATCATTGCGCTCGTGAGCAGCGGCTACAAGGAATCGCGGTATATGCGCTACCACGCCTACAACGGGCTGTTCTGGGGCATCGCGGTGATCGTGATCGGCGTGGTTCTGGCCTTCGTGCAGATCTTCCTGGGCATTACGGGTCTCGGCGTGCTCGCGAGACTGATCGGGTTGGTGCTCAATGTCTACGGGCTCGCCGCCTTGATAGCCTCGATTATGTTCGCCATCAAGGCCAGCAACCGACAAGAGGTCAAGATCCCCGTCATCTCGGACTTGGCCGAGAAGCAGGCAGGGTAACGGCGGCAACAACAGAAACGACAGCGACGACAGCGACGACAGCAACCGCCAACGGCTGCTGGCTGTGGCTTGGTGGTGGCGAAGCTAGGTGCTGAGGCGCACCTCGTGGCGGCCGCTTTCGAGGGGGATGCAGGCCCAGCGCCGGCCGAACTCCTCCCTGACCTCGGGCGCGACCGCCGCCCCATCCACCTCGGCCGTCGCCTCACCCTCGCCCACGGGAAGGACGACCACGTAGCCGTCCTCCCACGCGCACTCCGCGGTGCACGTGATCCCGCCCTCGTCGGTGGCGCCCTGCTTGAGGGTCGCGGCGGTCCGGGCCCGCCACCAGCGGTTCACCTCGTCATTGCCCATGTGCACGGCGCGTATGCCCTGTTCCTCAATGAAGCGCAGCGCCTCGTCAATGGCCTCGCGGCACTCGGGGTAGCTGAAGACGCAGATCGGGTGGTAGAACATATCAGTCGTCAGGTGCCAGTAGGCGGCGTTTGAGAGCGTCCGGTGCAGCGGTGGGAAGTCCGTCCGCTCGCCGCGCACGTAGCCGACCTCGTACGCGGTGATCGGCTCCGAGATGAAGTCCAGCCGCTCGTTGCCCGCTCGCCAGTCGCGCCGGAAGAAGAACGGGAAGCTGGTGCCGAAGGCGTAGCCGAGCGTGTCGGTGGGGTTGAGTGGGGGCGAGCCGCAGTTGATGCGCGAGTTGTCCGCCTCGATCCCCTCCGCGCACATCCACTCCGCCGGCTCGGTCCAGCCGTGCCACAGCGTCCAGTGGAAGACCGAGCACACCGGCGTCTCGCCGAAGGCCTCGCGGTACATCCTCACCTGGCCGCGCATGTCCTCCTCGGTGAACCTGAGGGGGTGCTCGTACTCGTCAATGAAGTTGAAGTGCAGCGAGGGCTCGGTGCCGTTGGCGCGGAGCTGGTCGAACTCCTCGGGCGACAGGTGGAACTTGCCCTCGCGCGGCATTATGTTGATGTGATAGGGCAGGCCGCGCTCGGCCATGAAGTTCGAGGCCTTGACCTGGGTGCCGGCGGCTCCCTCGTCGTCGCCGCCCCAGAAGAAGAGCGCGTCCGGCACACCGCCGTCGAGCGCGGGAAGCTGGTAGATGAGGGGCTGGCCGGTCAGCGCGACCAGGTTGCGCAGCAGGAAGGTCAGCAGGTCCGCGTAGGGCACTTCGCGCTCGCGCTGGCCGATGATCATCGCGTCGCTCATCCGGTAGTAGCCGTCCCCGTTGTAATCAGCGTCAATCGGCCGGCCCTGCTGGAGCGCCCAGATGGTGTGCGCCAGGTCGAAGGCGAACAGGGCGGCATAGCCGCCACCCACCTCCCGGAGCGTGATTGCCGGCCGCCCGAGCGCGTGGCCCTCCAGGTCGCCGAGCGCTGCCAGCTCTCGGGCCTCGGTCGCCCGCAGCAGTCGCACATCCGAGACCGCCACCAGCTCCGGGTCGGGCCGCTCGGGGTGATGCAGCGGCCGCGCCAGGCGCTCGTCGGTGAAGCGCAGCGTCGCCGCGACCTCCCAGGGGTCCCCAGGTTGCTCGATGACGCCCTCGGCCTCGACGCCGAACAGCTCGTCCAGCCCCTCGGTGGCGAAGCCGATGAGCAGGCCGCCCGCATTCACCCACGCCTCCAGGGCGGCCTTCTGCTCGGCGTCCAGATAATCGTCCGCCAGGTCCGGCAGCGCGAGGGTGCTGACCAGCGAGAGCGCCTCAGCCTTGAGCAGATCCTGCGGCGCCAGGGGGCGTGCAGGCGCGCCGATGCGCTCGAAGAGGTCCTGGACGTAGGCGAACCAGTAGTTCTCTCCGTGCGCGTTCGCGCTCTCACGCAGGTCATCGTCCCACAGATACGCGGTCGCAAGCTCAGCCATCGGCGATTACCTCCAGGTCGGCTGGATTGCGGAGAGCTTCAACGC
>CBFDBV010000220.1:0-7870 GCA_965603135.1 uncultured bacterium | reverse complement strand
CACCACAACCTCTCTGTGTTCGGGTTATGGTGCCCTCGGGTTACAGCGACCGAAGTCGTCAGCGGGCCATAACTGGCCCTCTGCGCCGGTGAGGGTCAATAATCGGCATTACTGACACGGGGAGTGTGTCTATAAGCCGAGTTGTGCACACACTCTGGGGGCGAATCTGCTGATCTTGCGTGAACTCCCTGCCAACGAACGTGCACGTAACCGTGCGTTCCGGTACAGTGGGCTTACTGCCCTGCTTGCCCCTAGCGCGTGCCCTTTTCGCCACCTGAGTTCGGTACTCCTTCCTCGGGTGTCCTTCCTGAAGACCCGTGTCCGGACGAGGTTTTGACCGTCAGATAGCGGAACCAAGGCACATATGGCCAACATGGGGTTTCGAGGCGACGCGACCCCAGAGCCGATCAATGTAGCTGACGTGGGTTTTCGGGAAGGACAGCCTGCCGCCGAGCTGTGCCGCGGCGAGGCTGACGGGAGAAGAACCATCACCGCGCGAACGCAATGAGGGCACGGGGGCTGTCATTCATCGTCATCGCCCGCTGACTTGGCCCTTGTCCCTGAGGAGCCTGCGGTTCCTCCTCACGATCCTGGCAAGGCCCACGGCGCGGTACTCCGTTATCCCTGACCCCAGGTGGCGGGGCCGGGCACGTTCTCCGCGATATCCAGATGCTTCTCCCACTCTCGAAGCAGTTCCCGGTGCTCCTCTAACGTCGAGGCGTGGCTTGACTCGAACGCCAGGTTGCGGGTCTCGCCGGGATCGTTCTTCACATCGAAGAGCTGCTCAACCGGATCGTCCTTGTAGGTGACGTACTTGAAGCCGTCGGTGCGAACCATTCTTCCGGTGTTGTTGAGCACTTCCGAGACACAGAAGGAACGCCGGGCGCCCGACTGTGCCTCCAGCAGCGTGCGCAGGCTCCTTCCGCGCATGCTATTGGGCATCCCGACGCCGACATAGTCACAGACGGTAGGCACGATGTCCAGCCCGGACACGAGATGTGTCTGGTCAGCGTGGTTCTCGGGGACGTGGCCTGGAAGGGACAAGAGCAGGGGGACCTTGAGCGCCTCGTCGTAGAGGCTGTTCTTGCGTGTCATCTGGTGGTGCGCGGTGCCTTCGCCATGGTCCGCAGTGAATATGAGGAGTGTATTGTCCGTGTAGCCGTTGTCGTCCAGAGCCTGCAGCACCCGCCCTATCTCGGCGTCAACCATCTCGACATGGCGGTAGTAGGACCATAGGTAGTAGCGCCATTGCTGCTCGGTCCACCCGTTCTTGAGCCCTTCATTGCCCTCTCGCCTTGTGCGGACCGCCTCCGGCTCGCGCGGGTCGAAATCGAAGTTGTCCGGGAGCTCAGGAAGTTGACCCGCCAACTCCGGATACGGCAGGGCATCCGTCCTTCGCGAGTTGAGTCGCAGCCACTCACAGATATCGTGCGGCTGCATGAATGAAGCCACCATCATGAAGGGCTGCGATCGGGAGCGATTGCGCAGGTATCCCTCGCACGCCCGCGAGGTGGCGGTATCGCCCAGGTTCCCCTGTCCCCCGATGCCCGTGCTCAGGCACGTGAAGCCAGGCATGAAGTGCGTGTGGCCGCGCGGCAGGTGCCACTTGCCCGCGTACACGGTCTCGTAGTCGGTCTCCTGGGACAGCCATTGCCCGATGTTGGGTATGTCGGGCCGGATGCCCAGGTTGTTATGATGCACGCCGGTCTCGCTGGAGGTGCGCCCGCTGAGGATGGCGCTGCGCGCCGGGGAGCAGAGGGGGTTGGCCGAGTGCGAGTGAACGAAGCGGGTGCCACGCTCTGCCAAGGCGTCGAGCCCCGGCGTCTGTGCGTGCGAGCAGCCGGCCGCGGCGATGGTGTCGATGTGCTGCTGGTCGGTAATGATGAGCAGGACGTTGGGGGTGTTCCTGCCCGCGGCCGCGAAGGCCGCCCTGGTCAGCCCGCCGTAGGCCAGAGAGAGCGCCGCCGTGCTCCCGAGCTTCAGGAAATCCCGCCGGGTGATCCCGTGGTCTGAGCCGGTCATCTCACTCATTGCTCTGCCGCCTTCTCATTTCGTTCGCGCGCCCTGTTGTAGCTGGAGACCTGTCCGTCAGCATAAGCCTGGTGCTTGTGCTGCGCCTCATGGTCCAGGATGTAGGCGCGACTGTGGGTGACCACCATCATCAGCCGATGGCTGTCATCGAGCCAGTACTCGTACGGGAGCACACCGTGACCGATCTGCTGGAAGCGGTGTAGGGCCACGGTATCTCCGCCCAGCTTCACCTCATGCTTGCCGGCATACGACAGCCGGTGGCCTCCCTTCAGGAGACCGAGGCCCTCCAGCAAGTCGAACTCCAGGACCGAATCAGCCCCGAAAGCCAATCTCTGCACTGCATCGAAGAGACACCAGTCGGCTGCAAGTTGCGGCGAACCTTTCCTCGTGAGTGTCCCGCCCCCGGCCTCAACCTCAATGACCGCCCCGTTCACACGGGCGTCTTCCTCGGTGCTGATGGCCTCCAGCTTCTCGCCTTCAGGACTGACGTAGGTGCTGGCCAGATGCCAGCTTCTCGGAGATGCCAGCGCATCGTTGGAGCAGCGGATCTCCGCATTGACCCTGTGCACGATGCCCTCGGCGATCACGATCTCCTGCTCGACGGCGAGCGTGACCGGCTCGGTGGGTGTACGCTCCAGCCGAAGATAGCCCAGGGCATTGTTGCCATGATACAGATAACCGTGGCAGGTCCAGATGGAATAGGTGTTCAGCCATCTGCCGCCGGCACTGAACTCCGGCTCAGTGGTCGGCAGCGCGGAGTAGGCGGCCATCTCCCAGAGCAGTCCGGGAGTCAGGGGACGGCCCACTGCCTTCCGTCCGCCGCTGCCGGGCTTGATGCCGAGGGCCTGGTAGAGCCTGCCCAGGGGGACTTCCTTGCCGAAGTTCACGAGCTGGATGTCGCGAATCTCGAGGGTCTGAGCCTTCATGCCGAAGTTCAGAATCAGCAGGGCCTCTCCCTTGGTCATGGAAGCATCCGGAGAAAACGGAATGGCGTATTCACGCCACCCGCCTTTGATGGCGCGTTTCTCGTTCAGGGCGTAGTCGCGAGGGTTCTCCTTCCTGCGGAAGACGAGATGGATCTCTCCGGGCTCCGTGCCGTCAGAGCCCACGGTCCGTGCGGTGAACCTCAGCAGGAGAACATCGTCTTCTTCTACCGGTTGAACGCACGCGCAGCTCATGCCCACCTCCCACTGGTTCTCTGTCTTCCTCAACACCTCGATGTGGAAGGCTCTGCCCGGGGGTTGCTGATCCGTCTCAACGATCTCGCGTGTGCCGGCATCCTCCTTGGCGTGAAAGCCGAAGCCCTCGAAAACATCCTCGGGGAGGACGCTTTGCCCCGCGGGCAGGTCGCTGAGGGCCTGGGTGATAGCCGACGGTTCTTGTGCAGTCGCGGCGGCAAGGCAGGCGAGAAGCAGAGGCAAGCTGGCTCTCATATGCGCTTCCTTTGCAGCACGCAGTTCGTGGTAGGTGCGTGCTCTGACCCGCTTTCGGCGGGTGCAGCCTCAAGGTCAGTAAGCGAGATGGGTAGCTGGGAATAGTGTACTACGATTGGAGGGGCGAGGCAAGGATGACCCGCTGCCGGGTTTCGTTCGCTCTTTTGTACAAGGGGCAGGGCGGCCATCTGTCGGGCAAGGGTCGGAGGAGCGGTGTTGCGTGCTCAAGGCGCGGCCTCCTCGCGGAGTCGCAGGCCGTGCGAGGCTGGCGCTTTAACGCTCGCAGCCCTCCTGGCGCCTGGCAGGGCTGCACTGGGTTGGCGACGAATTGACAGCGCAGCGGGTCTCGTGGACGCCAGCTGGGGATCCCTGCCGGATCAAGGGAGCAACATATCGCCGCGAGGAGCCCTGATATGAACATGGCCGGGGAGCCAACAGGAGGCACAGCGGCGCCTGCGGGTCGCGCGGCCCGGCGGGCCGGAGCGATCGTCTCACTCACGGCTATGGTCGTGAGTCTGGCGTGTCAGATGGCGAGCTGGGCGCAACCTTCGCTCGCGAAGCCAGAGGTTGAGTGCTCGCGCAATGGCGCGCTGGCGGTGCGCCTGACCGAGCACCTGATGGCGGAGGATTTTTTCGAGGCACAGCGCAAGGGCGAGTGGGTGGACGTCCTGCGTGAGGTTGAGCACGGGGTGCAGGCGCTGAGGCAGGGCCCGCGGGTGGAGAGCCCGTTCGTGGAGGGCGTCCTGACTCGCACCGCCTATGCCTTCCCCGGCGAGGCGGTGATCATCTGGGAGGCCCGCAGCGCGGAGGGGGCGGCAGCGAGGTGCAGGCTCGGCCTACGCCTGCCCGCGGCCGCACTACAGGGCACGCAGTGCCGCACGTGGGTGTTCCACGCCCGAGCAGAGCAGGAGATCAGCTTCCCACTTGACAGCCCGGAGTCGCTCCCCAGCCCGCTCAACCAGGAGAGGGCACACGGCGTCAACATGGGGCTGAGGTCGGCGGTCTTCGACTTCGGCCATGAGAGCTTGCGCATTGACCTCGACGGGGATGCGGGGAGTACCTGGCAGCTCTACTGGCAGGGCGAGGATGTCATCCTCAGTTCACTACATCGCTACTTCCGTCCGGGAAGGCCGCTGTACGCGGTCGCGCGTCTGCAGTTCGGCCCCGAGGTGACCTTTGAGCCCAGGCGCGTGGCGATAGCTGATCTGGCCTCGCACGGGTTCTCCCTCACGCCCACGATGAGCAAGCGCGGGCTTTACGTCGGCGACGAGACGGTGAAGCTCGGACTCCACGCCCTCTCCCTGTCGGAGGAGCCAAGGCCGCAGACTGTTCGCTACCGGGTGAGCGACTACTACGGGGAGGAGGTGGGCGCGGGGGAGGCAACGCTGTTTCAGGGCGGCGGCCGCGAGCACCGAAGCGAGGTGACCCTTGAGCCCAGCAAGCTGGGCGTATTTCGGGTTGAGCTCGAGGCCGGCGAGATAAGCAAGGAAGTGACCTTTGGCGTGATACCCGAGCCAGCTCGAACGGGGCCGGACCGCGATTCGGTCTTCGGCATCCACGCCATCCTGCACAACCCCTATTTCCCCGCGCTGGCGGCGCAGATGGGCATGAGGTGGGAGAGACTCTGGGGTGGGAACATAAGCACAGCGACGCTGTGGGGCAACGTGGAATCGCAGGCGCGGGAGTTCGAGTGGTACGACGCTCAGATCTCTGTGGCGCGGGAGCAGCGCCTGAACATCCTGGGCGTGTTGGGCGGGCGTCGGCCCGAGTGGATCGCCAGCGACCCCACGAAATGGGGCGACGAGGAACTGGCGGCGTGGGACCGCTATGTCCACGAGACGGTCTCGCACTACCGTGATGACATCAAGTACTGGGAGGTATGGAACGAACCCTATGGGGCTTTCAGGCCGGACCAGGCTGAGAGGTACGTGCGGATACTCAAGACCGCCTACGAGGCGGCGAAGCAGGCGGACCCCGAGGCGAAGATAGTGGGCACCTGCGGTCCACCCTCAGCGCACAACTGGTATGAGCCCGTGTTCGCCGTCGGCGGCCTGGAGTATCAGGACATCGTGTCCGCACACCTCTATCCACCGGGGGGCGGCAACCGGCCGCTGGACTGGGACGATGAGGTGCGCAGTGTGGTGGCCGGCATCCGGGACTTGATGCGCAAGTACGGCGACGAGAAGGAGCTGTGGAATACCGAGGCGGGGATGAGTCCGGCTACGCCCTTCAACCGGCTCAAGGCGCCGCGCTACTTCCGGAACTTCGGCACGCCGGTACCGGTGGCCGTGGCGACTGATGCTGCCGCCCGCATCTACCTTGTTCACCTGGCCGAGGGGGTGAAGCTCTTCTACTACCTGCTGCACGGCAGCTTCGAGTACGCCTGCGCCCTGTGCGAGAACGACGGCTCCCCGCTGCCCGCCGCGGTCGCCATTGCGGTCGCCCAGTCGCTGGTGGACGGGGCCGAGTTCGTGAAGGCCGTCTCGAAGGGCCCGGTGCGGTGTTATGTGTTCCGTCGTGGCAGCGAGGGGGTCATCTCGCTCTGGGGCGTCGGCCTTCAGGGCCGGCGTCCCACCTTTGAGGTGGCGCTGGCCGAGCTAAAGCCCGGCCACTCCATGCCCGCGGTTGAAGTCCGCGATGTGATGGGCAATCCGTGCCAGGTTGCGCGCGCGGGGCCTCTGTTGGAGGTGCCGATATCCCCAAGTCCGCTCTACCTGCTGCTAGAGGCCGAGGCTCTCGAGCAAGCGGTTGAGGCACTGGAGCAGGCTGCGCCGCCGGGACTGGAGAGACTGGGCCTGGAGCTGACAGGCGTATGGGACGAGGTCCTCGGGCCCACCATTGCGGTGGACGTAACGAGCTTTGAGCCGGAAGCGGTGCGTTTCACTCTCGCATTTGCCTCGCTCCCGGTGGGTTGGAAGCTGGTGCAGCGTGAGCCCTTCGGGGAGGAGGGGGAGTACGCCGTCCACGGTCACAGACGCCTGTATTTCCCGGTAGAGCGGGCGGCAGACGCGGCAGCGGCGGGCGAAGTCGTGGCTTCCATCCAGGTGGCGGGGACCAGTCGAGTGGTGCGACGCCGCGTGGAGCTGCCGCAGGCCCGCGACCTGCGGCGTCCCGGCCCTCACCAGCCGGGTCCGGAGATGGCACACACCGGCGTTCAGTTCGCCGCGGCCGGGCCGTGGACGATCAAGACCGCCAACAGCGGCCTGAGCGAGGTCTATGCGGGGCCCGAGCCTCTGCTCACCGACTTCTACTTCTACGTCGCGCGCAAGGGACTCAACCAGGCCTTGCTCAGTTTCCGGGACTGTCGGCGCACGGTGGATCAGGTCGAGGGGGCCACGCGCATCGTCCTGTCCAGGGAAGACCCGACGTACGGCCACTGCACGCTGACGATTCTGGCCAGCGAAGCCGAGATCAACTGCCGCTGGCAACTGGCCGTCAAGCCTGTTCAGACCGGCTGGGGGGAGCTGGGCTTCTACGTGCCGGAGCAAGCCCTCAATGACGGCTATCCCTGCCAGCTTGAGGCCGTCACGCGTAACGGTGCGACCAGCCAGGGCGTTCTGTCGGCCGAGAGCTATCCCATGTCACCGCTGACGTGGGTGAGGTCACTGAGATTCACCGACGGCCGCGCGGACTGGGGGATCGAGCTGGATGGCTTCGATTTCCGCGGCTCCCATGGCTGGCACTTCCAGGACCGCCGGGACCACCGCACGCGCCCGGGCCTGTATCGCGTGGTGCTCAGCTTCTCTGCTGTTGAGGGCTTCAACGCCGACCTTGCGATGCGGCTGTGGCGCACGAAAACCCCGGGCGCCTAGCACGACCGCCGGGGCGTGAGAGCACGCAGGCGGATCTGGACCGCGGAGGTTGAATGCAATGGTGACCATGCGACCGGCATCCTCGGCGGTGAGGATCGCGCTCATCACCGCAGCCCAGTGCTTCTGGGCACTCATGAGCAGCGCCCATCGGCGGGCCAGATGCCACCGTCTACACCCGCCTCCGCTCACTCCAGCGGTGCTAGGGCCCAGACTGACCTTGCCCCCGAGAACGGGTCCGGCCGCAATGACAGTGTTGGGGACTACTGGGAGGCTTCCATAGCGGAATTAAGCAGGACTGATGAGCAGCAAACGTCATGTGCCGGAACAGGCTGCATACGGTCTGCACTACCTCCGCCAAGTCCCTGCACTCCTCGCTCGCTACCCAGTTGCGCAAGTCGTCCAATAGAGAGAGGCAGTCCGAACACCCACGCGTTTCGCATCGCAGTCCCATACCGAGACCTCAGCCGGCTCAAGACACTCATCGCTGTGCAGGAAGTCCACAGGGCCCTCCAATAACGGCGCCTGGACTGGACTAGAAGTCCGGCCGGAAAGCGGCCTTTGGCGCGCTCGACTACGATGGGGTACGGGTTGGGC
>CBFDBV010000219.1:0-7874 GCA_965603135.1 uncultured bacterium | reverse complement strand
CACCGCCGCCATCCCCGCCAGAAACAGCATCAGTGGCGCGTAGTAGCCCGTGACGTCAGTGCGGCGCGAGGAATCTGAGTGACGCGCCCCCCCCTCCGCGTAGCGCACGCTGTAGATCGTGCAGATCAGGCCGATGAGCAGAATCAGCCACAGGAAAATGATGCTCAGCGTATCGAGGTGAAAGCTCAGACTTGCCCCGATGATCGCCACGCGGGCCAGCGAGAAGTCCAGGCCCGACGGCGCGCCGAACGCCATTGCTCCCAGGTGCAGGCTGAGGACGGCGGCTGCCGCTACCATCAGGGAGCAGACCCAGCCGCAAGCCCGCGGCCAGCGGCCAAGGATCACTGCCAGCAGGGCGCCGCCCAGCAGCATCGCGAACATCCACTGTAGAGTGACACTGGCTGCCGCTAACATGGTCCGGCCTCCGCGGCTGCACGCAGCCATTGGCGGGCTGGAAGCCCGCTCTACTCATAGACAGTGGCCTGGCCACGCGTCACTGCCAACGCGCCACCTAGATCGGCTGTGGCGGTAGGAACGGCAGCGCGATCAGCGGTGCTAGTAGACACAGGATAACTAGAGCCACGAGCACGCCGGTCAGCAAAGCCGGCGGCTCCGTCGCCTTGCTTGCCTGGTCCGACGTCTCACCGAAGAAGACCCGCTGCCCCACCCGCAGGAACCAGAAGAAGGCAAGCGTGGCCTCGATGACGAAGGCGGCCACCAGTAGCACCCCCACCCCTCCACCCAGCTTCACCGCGGCCGCGACCAGTAGTACCTTGCTCCAGAAGCACGACAGCGGCGGTATGCCGCAAACTGCCATCAGCCCTACTCCAAAGGCGAACGCGCTCCAGGGCATACGCGCGCCCAGGCCCCTCAATCGGCTAATACTGCGCGCGCCCGTAGCGTAGGCGATCCCCCCCACCACCAGGAACAGCAGTGTCTTGGCGAACCCGTGGGTGATGATGTGCAGCAGTGACGCCTGAAAGCCCAGCCATATGCCAGCAGCCCCCAGCCCCAGGCCGAAGAACACGTATCCCAGGTGTGTGATGGTCGAGAAGGCCAGCAGGCGCTTGAGGTCGTCCTGGAGGAAGTAGAAATACAGGCCGACCAGCATGGTGATGACGGCGGCGATTGCCACCCCGATCCCCAGCTCCGGCAGCGCCGAGATGGCGCCATACGAGCCGTATATGACCCGGGCCATCAGGAAGACGCCGGCCTTGACCATCGCGGCCGCGTGCAAGTATGCCGAGATGGGCGTGGGAGCGGCCATGGCGTCGGGCAGCCAGGTGAAGAACGGGAGTTGCGCGGCCTTCGCCCAGGCCGCCACCAGGAGCATCAGGAAGGCCGCGATCATCACCCCCGTCGGCACCCGTGCCAGTGCGTCGAAGCCGAAATCGCCCGCAAAGGCGTAGAGCAGGACCAGCGCGCCGACGAACAGCACCCCCCCGGAAGCCGTCATCACCAGTGCCTTGTAGCCCGCCGCATTCGCCTCGCGCGTGTTGTAGAAGGAGATGAGCGCCCAGGAGCAGATGGTGGTCAGCTCCCAGAAGATGAACATCTGAAGCAAGTTCGGCGACATCGCCAGGCCGACCATCGCGGTCACGAACAGCAGCAGCCAGAAGTAGTAGCTGCCCTTGCCATCCTCGGTGGCGTGCTCGCGATTGCGCGGCGACAAGTACTCGGCGGAGAACAGGACCACCAAGAGACCGATGGCGACGGCCACTACCAGCATTATGACGGACAGCCCGTCAATGAGCAGGCCGAACTGCGCCGCGGCCCCTGACAGCCACGGCATCAGAGCCACGCTGGTTTGCAGCGGCGAGCCAACGCCGACATAGCTGAAGACCCCGATCAGAGCCAGGAGGGCGACGACGGCTCCCAGCGTGAAGACTATCGCGACCAGGTCGGCCGCACGCCGTCGCTGGGTCGCCGCCAGCAGCGCTCCCACCGCCGGAAGCAGCAGGAGCATCCCGGCGTACCACTGCCAGCCGACGGTCTCCATCATCGGCTACTCGCTCCTGTCGGTGACATGCCTCGATTCAGCCCTTCGACCTTGCAGCCTGCCGCGCCTCACTCGCCCAACTCCCTGAGCTGCGCGCGTGTAAATACTGGACCGTCAACACAGACGTACGTGCCCTTGATGGCGCAGTGTCCGCACTTGCCGATTCCGCAGGCCATCCGCCGCTCCAGAGACAGGAAGACCTGCTCGTCATTGAGCCCGGCCTGCTCGCACTCGGCCATGACAAACGGATACATGACCGGTGGTCCAACAATCACCGCGTTCGTGCGCTCGGCATCAATGCTCAGGCCAGCGAACAACTCCGTAACCATCCCCACGTTCCCATCCCAATCTGGATGCGGCTGGTCTATCGTCAGTCGCAGGTCTATCTCGTCGCTCTCTTCCCACTGGCGCATGAGATCCTTGAACAGCATCTCGCCTGGGCTGCGCATCCCGTAGAGCACTATCAACTCGCGGTACTGCTCGCGCTCGGATAAGACAGACTGGATAAGCGCGCACAGCGGGGCCATCCCGATGCCGCCGGCAACCACCAGCAGGTCGCCGCCGCGCAGGCGCTCCAGCGGAAAGCCGTTGCCAAAAGGCCCCCGCACACCGATGTACTGGCCTGACTGCAATTCATGCAGCGCTTCGGTCACGCGTCCGCCCGGGTAGCGTCGCACGGTGATCTGGATCAGCCCATCCGGCTCAGGGCCGCTGGAGACAGCGAAAGGCGCCTCCCCGATGCTGAAGACAGTAACCAGGATGAACTGTCCAGGGCCGTAGCTGAAGTCCTCGCCGTCGAGCAGCTCGAAGACGAAGGTCTTCTCCATCTCCGTCTCCGGCAGCACCTCTGTGAGCCTTGCGGCCCGGGGCACGTAGACGCTTTCCTGCTTCATTCGCTATCACTGCCGCCGCTTTCTTCCTCGGCAGCCTCCCAGCCGCGCTCCCGGATCTGCTCCGTCACCAACGGCAGATGCACCTGTCCCAGGCACACCTGCACACAGCGCCCACAGCCAACACATCCGGGTCTTCCCTGCTGCTCGAAGGTCCCGTAGCACAGCTTATGGTGCGCGTAGTGCTCGGCTCGGTCTGCTTCATCTGCCCGCGGGTTGAATCCGCTCGCCTCCAGCGAATAGCCCGCATAGCGGCATGAATCCCAGCAGCGGATTCGCCCTCCCTTGCCGTTTTCTGCCCACTCGTAGGTGTCGAAGCAAGTGCACACGGGACATACGAACGAGCAACTCCCGCACGACAGGCACCTGGCGCCCAACTCCTGCCAGAACTGCTCTGGTGCTTGGTCCCTGGTGATCCATCGCATGGCTGCGGCCAGGTTGCCCTTGCGCTCGAATTGCTCCCACGCCCGTTCGACCTGCTCGTTGCGGGCCTCAACCAGATCCTCACCGCAGGCAGAGAGCACGCCGTTCACCCTCGACGCCAGCTCCGCTCCTCGCTCTGTGCCCACTTCCACCAGGTAGGTTCCCGCCACCGGCGACAGTTGCAGATCGAAGCCCGATTTCGCTACCGGCCCGGCATCCGAGCACGTGCACCAGCACGTCTCCGACTGCGGCCCTGCGCAGGAGATGGCTACGATCGCTGTCTTCTCGCGCCGAGCGGCGTAAACGTCATCGGTGAACTCGCCGCCCAGGAAGAAGCTGTCCAGGTATTCGATCGCCGCGACATCGCAGGGCCGAATGCCGAATATGACCTGGGATGGTGGCGGGTCGCCCCGGCGTGTTTCCGGAGGCTGGCCGTCGCGCAGCGCGTAGTTGAGGAGCACCTCATGCGAGGGGAAGACAAATGAGACGGGCGAGATGATCGGGTTGCCGAAATCCAGTTCGATGTCCTGCGGCCCGTCCACGCTGGCAAAGAGCACATCCCCATGCAAGCCGCGCAGGGGCGCTATGAAGCGATCAGCCGCTGGCAGCAGGAGGCTCACGAACTCCCGTAAGTCGGCTGGCTCAAGGCGATAGATCTGTGCGGACTGCACCTCTCAACACCGCTTCCGTCCGACTTTGTGAAATAGCGCACGGACTCGCGTGCCCGAAAAACTACCGCCCCCCTGTCGTTGTGGCAGGGGTGCGTGAGCCATTGGCCGTATAGCGCGCCCTCAGACTACATTTCCCCGCGTCTTCGCCCGGCGCTACGTCGCTCGCGCGGGCTCGATCAAGCCGCGCACCGGTGCGCGCTCGACGCCGCCGTGACGGCCATCTACCTCACCGGAGCCGAGCACGGTCTGAACCAGCTCCGCGAATTGCCTCGGCAGCACCGCGACCTTTGCAGGCACGCCACTTGACGCGCGTGCCGTGACCTCCGCCACGCCTCGTGCGGTGACCACTCGTACGCGATCCCCGCTTCGTATTCTCAGGTCCTGCAAGTCGTGAGGGGAAAGCAGACAGTACGCAGCTTGATCCGGCTTCGCCTCTCGGCGCAGCAGGTGTGATCCCTGACAGCGTGGGTCTGCGGCCCACGAGTTCTGATCATATCGTGTCAGCAACAGGAAAGGCTGGGATTGATCAGGCTCGGGCGCCCGCCGAGGCATCGCTGATAGGTAGGCCGTCCCCGTATCCTGGGATAACACCCGGGGCCCGATCTCGCCGGGTTGGCCACGGCGAAGCGCCCCCAACTCTACACCGGCGTAGCCTGGCGCCTGATCGCGCAGCTCATCCCATATGCGCTCGAGGTTGCGCCAGTTGGAGAGGTGACCGAAGCCGCCGGACACAACATCAAGTATTTCAGTGAGCGGCCGGGCCTCGCCTGCCGGCCCGAGTACCTTCTGGTTCCACCACACGTGTCCATCTGCGGCCCGCATGCTGCCCTCGCGTTCGCCGACCATCGCCAACGGCAAGGAGACGTCCGCCAACTCGGTCGTCGGTGAAGCGAAGGCAGAAAATGCGATCAACGTCTCCAAGCGTTCGCGCAATTGTGCGAGGCCTGCGGTGCCGACCCATCGCGCCAGGTCGTCGCCGATCACTAGCAGACCACGCAGCGGGGTACTGGGAGACAGCATCTCCTCTGCGCTCAGCCTGTCGTAGCGCACCTCGTTCTGACCTGTCGCGAGCATGTCCGCAACACCGAACGCGTTGGATCCGGTGGGCAGCGCATAGACTCCGACCCAGCGCGAGGCGCTTACCCCTAGCTCCACCGCAAGCTGCCCGACCATTGCTGCCGCGTCCGCCGAACCTGCTGCTGCCAGTGAGAACACAATCGCCAGCCGTCGGCTACCTTCGAGCCGGCTGACAAGCTCGCGCACGACCTCGCGGTCCAGCGGCCATTGTGCCTCATCGGACTCCGTCCCCTCGGCCTCGGGCGGCACTTCACACAGGCAACGCAGTGCTGCGGCCTTGGCACCGGGAAGGTGGCGCGCATGCACGCTCGCCCATGTGCCCAGGCCTTGATCCACTTCGTCCAGCAGGAGCATCTCCGCGCCGTTCTCGACACTCTGTGCGATCGCGGCAGCGGCACGGGGGTGAAGGTGCTGAAGGTTGGAATTGAGACAGAGGACCAAGTCGGCGGCGCGCAGCTCCTCGAAGCCTGGCGCCAGGTACGACTCAGCTAATGCGTACTGCAGGCCCCACAGCGCTGCGGCGTCACTCGTGCTGTGGAAGCTGTCCACGTGCAGTGTGCCCAGGACGCCACGGGCAAGGGCTTGCGCGGCAAAGGCCTCTTCGTTGGTGAGGCCAGGGCCCACCACGACGCCCAGCGCAGACGGGTCTTGCGAGCACAGTGCACTCAGCTTCTCGCTGACGTCCGCCAACGCACGATCCCAGAACACCTGGACCTGCGAGTCGTTGCGCCGAGCCGTACATGAAAGAAGTCGGCGACTGCTGCCTAGCAGCTCCCCGACCTGCCAGCCGCGCATGCACAACCCGGGCGCGCCCCAGACGCCAGCGGCGCTGGGCGCAACACCCACAGCCTGTCCTGCTCCCGTAGCCGACTCCCCGGCTGTCAGGCACAGGCTACACGCGCACCCACATAACGGACACGTGACAAACCCCATCCTGTGCACGCGCGGCCTCCCCTCAGTTGCGTCTTACCTTGCCCCGTGCACTCCCTGTAGGCTTGTCGTCGCGTGGGTCTTACCCTTCCGCCGGGTCCGACAATGACAGCATGTTGAACCCGGCGATTGCTTGCTCCTATCATTCAGTCGTCAGCATTGAGGAGTCGCCTTGGACAAAAACCCCTCAATGCCGTGGCAGTCGCGTCCAGAGACTACCTGATTGTGCTTTGCAACAGATATTCAACGCTGGTGCTCAAACTCCTTCTTTAAGCGCAGTTTTTTTCCGCGTTCGTTCTCGGCGGCGTTCTGGCCCTGAGCTTGCCCCCAGAGTCTGCCCCACTTGGAGTGAGAGGATCTTGTAGGGCGTAGGCAGCGAAGGAGGGTCGTCTCATGAAGGGCAAGCGCTATGGCGAGCAGGAGATAGTGCACATCCCGGGGGAGGTTGAGGGCGGCAGGTCAGCGGGTGAGACCGCGCGGTAGTGTGGCATCTCGGAGCGCACCATCCACCGGTGGCGGAAGAAGTTCGGGGGATGGATACCTCGAAGGTCAGGGGGTTGAGGGAGCTGGAGGCTGAGAACGCCCGGCTCAAGCGCATCCTGGCTCAGCAGGCGATGGACATAGATGCGCTGAAGGAGCTGTTGCGGGGAGAATGGTGAGCCCTGAGCGCAGGCGGGCAGCGGCCCAGCACCTGCAGGCGGCGGGGATCAGGTCGCAGCGGCGGGCGTGTGAGTGTAAACGCCGGTGGAGAAGCGCGGCGGGTGGCGGGGCAGGGGAAAAGCGCGGCCGTAGGGCCCCAGAACTGATCTGCACGGGTTGCAGAGGCTGGACTCCGGGGTTCCTTGGGCGTGTCGCTCGCAAGAACCCGTAGGGTCCCAAGACTGATCTGCGCAGCTTGGAGACCCTAGGTTTCGCGGTGTTTGGGCTCCTGGTGACAGTCTCGGGGCTTCCCTGCCGTCCCACCCCGGCCCAGATTGGCTGGTCTGCCCACTGCTGACTCCGAGGTCAGACCGGAGCCTCTAACGAATACTGCCTGCGAATCAGTCTTGGGGCCCTACGGGGCTTTCCCGGGATGGTGAGCACCAGCCCAGTGGGATTGCTGGCGCCGCAGCCGTAGCGCCCGGGCAACGGCCGCTGCCACGGGTGCCCAGCCCGCCGAGGCAGGCCAATGACCTTGCCTCGAGAACGGTTCCAGGTATTGTGTTAGCATTGAGAGTCCCCGGGGCAGCAGAGCGGAACATAGGGGTTGCCTGGGCGTTCAGTGTCACAGGAGATCTGGCACGACTACTGGGGGCAGATCACGTGCGACACGCCGCGGGTAGCGAGGCCTGGAGCCCACGGCTGGATCGCCTCTGGGGCCGGTGGTCGGCAGCCAAGTGGACTGTGCGGTCTATCCGTCTCGTCAGTGTCTTCGCCAGCGGACAGCATCCGCCGGCACAGTGCTTCTGGTCGTCTCGTAGGAGGTTCGCAGCTGCGAAGGGGAGACCGTCACTGACGACGCCGGCGGCGTCATTCATCCGTGGTCCGGGGTGAGCACAGTTGCGCGGTTATGTGCACAGGGCCCATCGTTCATTGGGCGCCGGATGAGACCAGCGAACTGTGCCCATAACCACGCCTATGTCCAAGGCCAGGCGAGAAGGACTTCTAGGTCAGACCGGCGAACGAGTCCCGGCGTACGAACCATGAGACGGCGGGCCAGCATCTGCGAGAGCGGAGGATAAGCATCGGTAAAGTGTGCTCATAGCGTTAGGGACTTCTGTGCACAGGCTGCTCAGCACCGTGAACAGAACTCGGCTTATAGACACACTCCCCGTGTCAGTAGTATCGATTATTGACCGTCACCGGCGCAGAGGGCCAGTTATGGCCCGCTGACACCTTCGGTCG
>CBFDBV010000218.1:0-7894 GCA_965603135.1 uncultured bacterium | reverse complement strand
TGGCCGGGCGAGGTGTGTCACTACTTCGAGGCGGAGCGAGGCAGGTACGCGAAGCCGGCCAACGAGATCTTCGCCCCCCACGCCTCAGGTCTCTACGGCCTCACGCTCGGCGACCCGGTCCCGGCCGAGGAGGGGGTGACGGTGCCTGTCCGCGCCGCTCGTGACGGCCAGTGGCTGATCCATCTGCGCGCCTCCGGCCGCCTAGCCGACGGGAGCGTGGCCGTGTCGGTGGACGGCGAAGCGGTCGGCACCTGTGCGGTCGGCAAGACCGACTGGGCCTGGGCCCCGGTAGTCGGCGAGGCTAACGCGCCCGCCGCCATCGCGCTCCGCGCAGGAGAGCACCAGCTCACCGTCGTCGGCTCCGCCGGCGGCATCTCCCTGGACAAGCTCTGCCTGACGAGCGACCCTCGGCTCCGCCCCGCCAACCTCGGTGGAATGGACGCGACCCCGCCCAGGGCCGTCGCCGGCCTGACCGCCGAGGCCGAGGGCAAGTACGCCATCCGCCTGTCCTGGCAGGCGGTGGTGGAGGCGGACCTCGCTCACTACAACGTCTACTGCGGCGCGGGCGCCGACTACGAGACCGGCAACGAGCGCCTGGTGGGCTCGCCCGCTGAGGCGCGCTTCATTGACTGGGGGTTGAGCGCGGGGACCGAGTACTTCTATCGCGTGGCCGCCGTGGACCGACGCGGCAACCAGAGCGAGCCGAGCGCGGCGGTCGCTGCCACCACCGAGGCTCTGGAGCCGCGCGTGTTCGTGGAGTTGGAGCGGGGCTGGAACTGGAACGAGGCTGAGGAGGTAGGGCTGCCCTTTGAGATGCCCGCTGATGGGGAGTTTGTCGTCTGGGGCGAGCTTCAGAGCCTCGACGGGCAGCGGAAGGTGTCGGTCGGGATTCACCTCGACGGCCAGCGGATCGCCACCCGGGGCCTTGACCTGGACTACATCTGCACGGGGCACGGGGGCCCGGTGCTGAACACGTGGCTATGGGACTGCCTGCGGCCGGGCGTGGCGGCTCCGGGCGACGCGATGGCGTTCGCAGCGGCGGCGGGCGCTCACGAGTTGACGCTCAAGCGCGCGGGCAAGGGGTTCGTCGAGTTCGAGCGCTTCGTCATCACCAACGACCTGGGCTACGAGCCCGAGGGCACCACCAGCTTCCTGATCAAGCAGGAGAAGGAGAAGTAGCTGTGCGGGGCAATCAGTGGCTGTCGTAGGCCCCGTACTGCTTCACCAGCTCGATCAGGTGGCAGTAGTTCTCGAAGCTCACATCGTCGGGGACCGAGTGGTCGGAGTGGTAGATGTAGCCGCCGCCCTGCTTGAGAGCGGGGATCTTGCTCGCCACCTCCTCCTCCATCGCCGCCGGGTCCGTCATCGTCCGCACGTCTATCCCGCCCTCCAGCGTCAGCACCTCGCCGTACTCCTCCTTCAGCCGCAGCGGGTCCATCCCCGCCTTGATCTCCAGCGGGTTGAGCACGTTCCAGCCGATCTCCACCAGCCGTGGCATCAGGGCCATGATGTTCCCGCACGAGTGCAGCCACCGCGTCTTGCCGTGGCGCCTGGCGAAGTCGCACAGTATCTCGTGGCCCTCGCGCACCGTCGCGTCAAAGGTCGCCGGTGAGAACAACAGCCCATTGCGGTAGCCGAGGTCGTCGGGAATGGTAATCGCATCGAAGTCATAACCGCGCTCTATCAGCATCTCGCTGAAGTGCACCGCCATGTGCGCGCAGTAGCTCATCACGTCGCGACACCACTCGGGGTCCTCGACCAGGGCCATCAGGAACCGCTCGGTGCCCACCACCCGGTTGCCGCACACATCATAGCCGACGCCCCAGACGCTCAGGGTGATGTAAGCGCCGCTCTCGACCCAGGCCGGGTAGTGCTCCTCGAGCTGCGCCCAGTTGACCCGGTCCTCGTCGAGCTCCATCCGCTCCTTGGCCGCCTCCCAGGACTTGCGGTCCTTGATCTTGAAGTCCAGGAACTCGGGGACCGAGGCGCGATGCTTCCAGCGCCTGCTGGTCTCGCCCCAGGCGGTGGTGGAGATGACGTACTCCTCGGTCTCCTCGACGGTCTCCACCGGGTAGCGCGGCGACAGGTCCGGCTGGATGCTGACCCAGTGGTCGAAGCCGAAGTACTGGGCGGCCGACATGTCCGCCGGCAGGCCCTCCTCATGCCAGCGGGCAATGGTCGAGGCCCAGGGGCTGTCATGCATCGCGATCCGGTCGGGCTCTTTGTGGGCGACCGTCGTCTTGATGCGCTCTCGCGAGGTCATTGCGCCTCTCCCGTCGTTCAGTCCTCGTACTCAAGCAGAACGCCCAGCGTCGGCTCCTTCTGCTCGACGATGGTGTCGTAAGCCTCGCCCGCCTGCCCGAAGGGGAAGCGGTGGCTGATAAGCTCGTTGACCCGGAACTGTCCGGTCTTAATCAGCCGGAGCAGCTCGATCATGTTCCGCCGCGTGGTCCAGCGCACGTATGCGCGCGGGTAGTCCTGGCCCATGTGGTACGCTGGGTCGTGGTAGCCGGGCCCGGTGCGGCTTGAGGGGAGGATGTCCAGGTTGCCGAACGCGGTCGGGAAACTGAGCTGAGTGCGTCCCCCACCCACGATAGCGATGCGTCCCACTTGGTGGCCGTCGGGGGCCTTGAGCGTTGCGGCGGCCAGATTGTATATCGTCTCAGTGGCATCACCGCCGTAGGCGACCAGCGAGCCGTCAATGCCGCAGCCCTCGGACCAGGCGAGCAGCGCCTCCGTCAGGTCCTCCTCGGCGGAGTTGATGGTGACCTCGGCGCCCAGCTCCGCCGCGACCTCCAGCCGCCGGTCGTCAATGTCCACGGCCGCCACGCGTCCGCCCTGGAGCGCGATGAGCTGGTTGGCGAACTGTCCGACGAGGCCCTGGCCGACCACGGCGATGAACTCGCCCAGCTTCGGGTCTATGCGCCGCATGGCCTGCAGCGAGGTCGCCGCCAGCGTCACCATGACCGCCTCATCGAAGGACATCTCGTCAGATATGCGCACGGTGACCATGGGTTGGCCCACGTTGTAGTCGGCGTGGGGGTAGCACTCGCCCGCCATGCCGATGATGCGGTCGCCCACCTCGAACTCGGTTATCTCGTCGCCGATGGCGATGACGGTGCCCGAGGTCGTGTAACCGCCCGTGCTCGGCTCCCTGTCTGACGGACTCTCGCGCAGCCTCTTCATGCCGCCGGTCTCAGTGCCGGCGCTGATGAGGCTGGCCGCAGTCTTCACGACTATGTTCCTGGGGCCGAACTCCGGCATCGGGGTCTCGCCCACGCTCACGGTCCCGTCGCCGTGCCTGAGCGCGGCCCTTCGTGTCTTCGGGATCTCCTGTGCCACGATCATCATCTCCTGTACCAGGCTTCTCCACCGGGCTTACGTGCGGATTTCCTGCTCGCGGCGCATTTCGATTATGTACTCGGCTATCGTCGTCACCGGCGCCACCCAGACGCGCTCGCGGCTCTGCGCCAGGAAGTCCAGCAGCCACTCGAACTCGTACTCGGCCGTCCCCAGCCTCGCGCCGCCGATCGTATGGAAGGCGAAGATGAGCCACTGCCCCATGGTCAGCGCCCGCTCCACCAGCCCGTTCATCTCGGAGCTGCGCATATGCTCGGCCGGCGTGCACCACAAGCACGCCAGGTCACAGTTGATGGGGCCGTTGGCGAAGGCGTACTCGCCCACCGAGCGGCCCGCGATGAAGTGCCTGGCGATGATCGGCACATAGCTCTCCCGCGTCTCGCCCTCGCCCACGTAGGTCTGATAGCACGGATAGGCGAAACTGCGGTGCGTGGCCGGGACCACCTCTTGCAGGCGGCGTTCGGCCTCGACGAGCTGCGCCTCCATCTCGTCGAGGGTCATTCCCTCGAGGCCCTTCGCGTCGGGATCGTCGGAGAAGTTCCGCGCGCAGGTGTGACTGAGGCTGTGATTGCCGATCTCGTGGCCCTTCGCTGCCACGTCCACCCACGGCTTGAGTGTGCCGGCGTACTGGTCCCCCTTCGGGCACAGGTAGAAGGTCCCGCGGAAGTCGCGCTCCTCCATCATCGGCGCGGCGCGCTCAAGCTGGGTCCGATCTCCGTCATCGAAGGTCAGCGAGACCGCTCCCAGGTAGTCCTCCGGCCAGGCTTCCCGATTGCGCTCGTACATTCTCCGGGCTCCTTTGCCTATCCGTCTAGCGCGAGTCAACCCACAACGTCTTGTCCTCCAGCGGCAGGTCCACGCGCACGTTCCCGAGCCGATGGGACAGGTGAAATGCCAGCGCCATCTCCAGCGCCGCCCTGCCGTCCTCGAAGGTGCAGCCTGTATCTGTCTCGGTTTCGATGGCGTGAATGAGGTCTCGGATTGCCCCGAGCGTTGCGCTCTGCCGCTCAGGCACCTCGAAGGGGACCTGCTTGTGGAAGCCTCCCGGTAGCGTCTCATCCCGCACCCACATCGAGGCGTCTTTCCCGTTGTTCCAGGTGCGCATCGCGCCGCCCGAGCAGACGAAATCGAGCGAGTAGTACAGCGCCGGCCCGCCCACCTCGCAGTGCACGCCGCTCTCGAACTGCATATACCCCCGGGCGCCCAGGTCCTGAGCCCTCGCCTTGTCCGCATCGGCGCTCACATCGCCCACGAGCGTGCCAACCACCCACGCCACCTCGCTGTCGGCGATCCAGCGCGCGACGTCCAGGAAGTGCGAGTTGGTGTGCAGCATCGAACCCCCGGTCAGCAGCACGATCTCGCGCAGCTCGCCGATCTCGCCTGAGTGGACTACCTCGCGCACTTTGTTCCAGAACGGCGACCAGCGGCGGAGCGTGCCTACGACCGTCTTGACGCCCGCGCGGTTCGCCGCCTCGATCATCCGCTCGGCCTCCGCCAGCGAGCAGGCCAGCGGCTTCTCGCAGAAGATGCCCTGGACGCCGGCCTGGGCCACCGCGCAGACGATTTCGCAATGCAGCGGGCAATGTGTGGTCACGCTAACGATGTCCGGCTCGATCTCGGCCAGCATTTCCTGATAGTCGCAGAAGACGTGCTCCGCGGGCACGCCGTAGCGTTGGGCGAACGCCTCACGCTTTTCGGGGTCGGGGTCAACGCCGGCGACGATCTCCGTCTCGGGCGTGGCGGCGTAGCCCGCCGCGTGCGCATAGGGCCCGACCCAGCGCGGGTACTTGTGCATCTCGTCGTCAATGGTCGCACCCATCCGCCCGCATCCGATGACCGCAACCCGGTAGCCTCCTGGCATCGCTGGTGCCTCCGGTGCTGAGCGTCTGCACCGGGCGCAACTTCTCTGAGCCTGGGGCCTGCTCCTTCTTGGGGGGATGGCATCCTGCCGGGAGATCTCGGGAGCGGCCGGCAAAGGCAAGAGGCCCCAGCCGACAGGCTGGGGCCTCCAACAAGCCGCAACGCCGCTGCGCCGGCTAGAGCGGGAACTTGATGTTGGCCGACACGCCCACC
The DNA here is from genome assembly GCA_965603135.1 of uncultured bacterium. Classification (GTDB taxonomy): domain Bacteria; phylum Armatimonadota; class Zipacnadia; order Zipacnadales; family UBA5352; genus CBFDBV01. The sequence continues at coordinate 2,461 of CBFDBV010000218.1, read as the reverse complement.
CCGCCCACGCCCTTGATGGAGCTGGTCAGCTCCTTCTTGGTGGAGACCGGAAGCAACGCCCGTCCCCGCAGGTTCTGCCAGTCCAACTCCAACTCGCCCACGGCCTCAACCTTCTCCACCTGCACCGCCGGCCCCATCACCTGCGCCGCGCCCACCGCGGCCCCGCCGCCCTCGCCAATGCGCAGAATCGGCACCACCTTGGTCGTGCCCTCGATCTCCGCCTCCTTCTGGCGCAGCACCTTGTTGATGGCGCCATCAATGTCGTCGGCGAAGCGGTCCACAACCCACGCTATGCCGAAGAGCTTGATCAGGCTCCCCAGAGTGCTCCCCAGGTCAATGCCCCGGGCCGGCTGCGGCCCGACCGCGACGCCCAGTACGAACGCCCAGGATGCTACCAACAGCCCTATGCTCAGTGCTCTCTTTCCTCGGATCATGGCTTCGCCTCCCTTACAATCGGTAGTCGCCCAGCGCGGTGACGCCCACGCCCTGGACGCGGTCCAGCTTCTTTCCCGGCTTCTCGGTGGTGATCGGCACGTAGATGTCTATCTCCAGGAGCTTCTTGAAGTGGGTCTCCAGTTGCGCGACGCCCTGCACCAGGTCCACCTTGGACTTGGGGCCGTTGACGCGCGCCGCGCCGATGCGCACGCCCTCCAGCACGCTGACGATCGGTACTATCTTGTCATCGTAGGGCTCGGGCGGCGTCCACTCGGCGGCAGCCGCCTCTTCAGTCACCGTCGGTGTCTCGGTGGTCGGCGGCGCCTCGGTGGTCGGCGGCGCCTCGGTGGTCGTCGGTGTCTCAGTGACGGCCGGCTGCTCAGCGACCTGCGGCTCCTCGGGCGAGACCGGCTCAGCGCCGAGCGTCGCCGCGATGTTGTTGCGCCACATCCATGCCAGTCCCATCGTGGTGGCCTGGCTGGCGGCAGCATCTTCGTCAGTGATGGTGACGATGATCGTGTCACCGGCGATCACCGCCCAGCCGCCCTCGGCGACCTCCACAGCAGTCAGTTCCGCGGGGTCCGCGCCCTCCGCGGTCCAGCCCTCGATCCTCTTGGCCACCACCATCGCGCGCTCTTCGGCGCTCAGGCCGCCTGCGGCGATGCGGATGCGCAATACCGCCTGGCCGTTGATGAGGACCTCGCCCGCGGGCTGTCCCTCGATGGTGGCCGCTCGGTAGGTCACCTCCACCGCGGCCGTGGTCGGCGCAGCGGCCTCATCCGCGCAAGCGGCGCCGAGGCCCGCGCCCAGAGCGGCACTCATCCGCTGTCCCGCCCAGAAGGCGGTCAGGGCAAGCAGCAGCAGCACCAACCCCACCGTGGCCCCCTTCGCGACCCTTCTACACACAAGCATAGCTTTGCCACCTCCTACTGTGTCATTCACTCCCACCGTGGGTATTCACCGTCCGCGCTCCGGTTCCTGCTCCTATTGTTCCCTTGCAGGTCTTGGCCGCTCCCTTGTGGAAGGTAGACCGCGTTCGTTGGCTTCTGTACGGAGCGGACCTGGGCATGCCCCGTAGCTCTGGCGAAGGGGGCCCGCAACTCGGAGCTTGTGTATGACCTCGCGCGAACGGATCAACGCGGCGCTGCGGCACGAGGAGCCGGATCGCATCCCGGTGGACCTGGGGGCGTCGGAGTCTTCCGGCATCATGGGCATCGCCTACAACCGCCTGAAGACCCACCTCGGCCTGGCGGGCCGCACTCAGGTATATGACATCGGCCAGATGATCGCCAAGGTCGAGGAGCCGGTGCTGGATCACGTCGGCGCCGACGCGCTGCCGCTGCTCATCGAGCCGCGCGAGTGGAAGCCCTGGCGGCTCCAGGACGGGTCGCCATGCGAGATACCGGCAGAGCTGGACATCGTCGAGTACGACAACGGCGACGCCGCCATCCTGCGCGAGGACGGCACTCCGGCCGCGGTCTGTCCGGAGGGCTCGTACTACTTCGATTCGGTCAACCCGCCGCTGGGTGCCGCCGAGGCCCCTGCCGACATCGAGGCCGGCATCGAGCATCTGGAGACCTTCGACTGGCCCTCCTGGAACGATGAGGACTACGAGGACCTCCGGCGCAAGGCGCAGGCCATGCGCGAGGAGACAGATCGCTTCATCGTCGCCAACCTCTGGGTTCACGTCTTCGCGGCGGGGCAGACCTTGCGGGGCTTCGAGAACTTCATGGTGGACCTGGTTGCCAACAAGCCGCTCGCACACTCTCTGATGGAGCGGCTGGTGGACTGCTACGAGGAGCGCGTGCGAAGTTACGTGGAGGCGGTCGGCCCTTACGTGGACATCATCCAGGTCAACGATGATCTCGGCCAGCAGGACGGCCCGCAGCTCAGCCCCGATCTCTACCGCGAGATGGTCAAGCCCCATCACGCGCGCCTGTGGGGGCTCATCAAGGAGTTGAGCGGCAAGCCGCTGCTGCTGCACTCGTGCGGCTCGGTCCACGCCGTCATCCCCGACCTCATCGAG
>CBFDBV010000217.1:0-7907 GCA_965603135.1 uncultured bacterium | reverse complement strand
ACCAACGTGTCGCCCACCGACGCCCGCCCCGGCGTGATGTACCTCGCGATGATCCACCAGGCCCTGCGCTCGCCCGACTTCGAGAGCGCCCAGACCGCCATCACCGAAGCCCCCCGCGCCTCCGGACACTACTACTACCTCGGTGGGCCGGACGGCTCTGCGGTCGGCATAGAGACCACCGCCACCAGGCATGCGCGAGTCCCCATCGATGGTGGTCTGCTCGTCCACGCCAACCACTACCACGATCCCGACCTGGCCGAGATGAGCCGCCAGCCCGCCAGTGAGAACTCGTTCGCCAGGGAACTCACCCTCGACGGCTTCCTGCGACCGCATCTTGGGGAGCTCGACCTGGATGCCTTCATCGAGGGCCTGAGCCTGCGCCAGGGGGCGCATCCGGTGTGCCGCCCGCCGGCCGAGCCGAACGAAGCCACCACCTGCGCCGCCGCCGTGATGTGCCCCGAGCAGCGCAAGATGTGGGTCGCTACCGCCAACCCTCGCACCACCGAGTTCGAGGAGATCGCCATCTGAGCGGAGTGACCGCCGTGTCTTGCCACATCAACACAATGCTGGTCCTGGGGGCGGGGATGACCGCGATGGCGGGAGGAGTGACTGCCATGTCTGACGAGATCAATATGACGCTGGTGGAGGCCACGCCCGACAATCCCCGCAACACCGAGGGTGACATCGTGCAGCTTGCCGACGGCCGGCTGCTCGTCGCGTGGTCCGACTTCTACGGCGGCGAGATGCCCGACCACGCGCCCGCCCGCATCTCGGCGATGCACTCGGATGACGGCGGGTGCACCTGGGGCGAGCGCTTCACCCTCCAGGAGAACGTCGGCGAGCAGAACGTGATGTCCGTCAGCTTTCTGCGCCTGGCCTCCGGGGACTTGCTGTTCTTCTACCTGCGCAAGAACGCCGACGATGACTTGCAGCTCTTCGTGCGCCGCTCGAGCGATGAGGCAGCCAGCTTCGACGAGCCGCTGATGGTGACCAGCGGCATCGGCTACCACGTGGTGAACAACGCGCGTATGATACAGCTCAAGTCGGGGCGCATCATCGCCCCCGCCGCCTGGAACCCGGGGGACTGGCGCGAGGAGAGGCAGGCGGTGGCGATGGTCTACTTCTCGGACGACGAGGGCCGCACGTGGCAGCGCAGCCAGAGCGAGATCCCTCTGCCCGGCCGCGGCGCGCAGGAGCCGGGCGTGGTCGAGCTTGTGGACGGCCGCCTGCTGATGATCATTCGCAACAGCCTCGGCCGCATACACAAGTCGTACTCCGGCGACCAGGGCATCACGTGGACCGACGCGGAGCCGATGGAGATACGAGCGCCCGTGGCCCCCTCGACGATCACCCGCATCCCCTCAACCGGCGATCTGCTGCTCATCTGGAACGACTGCTTCCGGGAGAGCCCCGACGCGGAGACTGTGCGGCGACCGCTCACAGCCGCTGTCTCCAGCGACGAGGGCGAGACCTGGGGCCATCGGCGCGACCTGGAGACCGAGGAGCCTTACTGGTACGCGTACACGAGCGTCACCTTCGTGGCTGAGCGGGTCTTGCTGACCTACTGGGTGCACGACCGGACGACGGACCCCAACCTGCTCCACCTCAAGTTCCGCAGCCTGCGGGTGGAGTGGTTCTACGAGGCCGACTGACCGCCGCGCTGCCCTCGGTCGTTAGCGCGGGTCATTGCTCGCCGCGCGTATTCCCCAGGAAGCCCTCGCACCAGAAGCACGGCTCGTAGCCGCGCTCCGTCACCCACTCCAGGGCCGCGATCACCTTCTCCTTCACATCGGGCTGATAGTTGCGCAACTCCTCGCGGAAGTACTGCTCGTGGATGAGCAGCTCGATCAACTCGCAGGTATGCGGGCTCTCCTCCTGCTTGTCGAGGACCTTAGGCACGTCCTCGAGCGAGTGGCTGTTGACGACCTCATCGCAGGTGACAAAGATGAGGCCGGTGTCGGTGTCCTTCCAGGCGTCGCGGCCCAGCAGGTGGAGGGCCTGTTCTTTGCTGAGATAGTACGAGGTCCTCGGCTCGTCGCTGGCCTCATCAACCCTGGGCAGCGTGATGAGCTTGCGGATGCCGCGCTCGTGGAGCGCCTGACAGCCCTCGCGGGTGGCTTCCGCCCAGTGGACGGTGGTAGTATCGCCGGTGACCTCCGGCCCGGCGAAGCGATAGATCTCGTCCATGACCCATTCCCAGTCGCGGGCTATACGCCGGGCCGGCGCATTGCGGTAGATGTACGCGGGCTCGTTCTCCAGGGCGTGGAAGCTGAGGTGCAGCCAGTCGGCGTTATCTTGCCACTCACCTCGCCAGCGGTCGTGCATTTCCGGGAGGATGAACCCGGGCGCCTGGTGGTAGATGTTGATGTGGATCTTCGCCCCGAACCGCTCATGCATCTCCCGCCAGAACGCCAGGAACCAGTGATCGAACAGCGACTCCGGAGGCTCGTGCGTCAAGTCCCGCAGAAACAGCACGTTGTCATCCACCGAGAAGCGGAAGCGCTTGTGCGAGTTGCGATCGTAGAGCACCTGTATCTGGTCGGCGCCCGCCGGACACTGCGCCGTGATAAGGCTCTCCTGCTCCGTGAGAGTGACCGAGGCATAGAAGCTGTCGCCCTCGCGGCGCGCTGTCTGTCCTGCCAGGGTCACCTCCTGATCGGGCGGAGCTTTCCCCACGACCTCGATGGTCAGTCCCTCTTCACTCTCCTCGCCGTCGTGACGATTGAGTACATCTCCGTCGCGCGGCGTGCTGATCTCTACCGCCGGTTCTCCACTGGTGCCCATCAGGATCACTGCCTTTCCTTTGGCGTTATGCGCGCTCAGTTCCTCGCGGCGCCGGAGGCACCTTCCTCGGCGGGCCTGGTTGCGGCCGGCATTCGCTCAGATTGTGCGGCTTTCAGGGAGGACATTCTTCCGGCCACGCCGAATATCATGACAACAAGGCTGCGCTAGAATGCGAAGGGGTGAGGTAGATGCCGACTGCCAAGGACATGATGACCACCAACGTCATCACCATTGACGGGAACGCCTCGGTGGCGGAGGCCGTCGAGAAGATCAAGGACGAGGGGGTGAGGTGCCTGATCGTGGACCGGCGCTCGGAGGACGATGCCTACGGGATCGTCACCCAGCGCGACATCGCCTACAACGTGATCGCCTACGAGATAGACCCCAAGGACGTCAAGGTCCACGAGATTATGAGCAAGCCGCTCGTGCTCGTCAACAAGGACCTTGACATCAGGCACGTCGCGCGGCTGATGGCGAACCAGGGGATCTCCCGCGCGCCCGTCATCTTCGACGGGAAGCTCCAGGGCATCGTCGCCGTCAGCGATATCATCGCCGCGGTCTGACCGCCCCAGGTTGTCAGACCAGCGGCCCGCCCGTGGCAGACTCGGGCCGGGAACGCCGCCTGCTCACAGCAGTCGGAGGCGCGGGGTATTGCCCTGCGCGCCGTTCTCGGGCCTCGAAGGTCGCCGGCGTCGTGGCCCCTGCAGCCCCTGGCACACTCGTGCAGGCGCCGCTCGCCCGGCGCGTGACGCCAAAGAGCCCGGCTCCATCGGGAGCCGGGCTCGGCAGCACCCCCACGATGCCGCTCTAGTATCTTCGCGTCAACTGCTGCGCCTCGGTGTCGGCGTCGGCGCCCCAGTCTGCCCACGGCCTGGCCGGGACCGTCCAGATCTCGCGGTCGCGCGTGAGCGCGATGCGATCCCCGGCCGTGTCGAAGACCGGGTAGCCGTCGGCGCGCTGGTCAGCGGTGAAGGCCCTGGGGTTGGCGCCGTCCGCGGCGTCAATCGCCCAGATGTCGAAGTCGCCGTTGCGGTCCGAGTGGAAGCAGATGGTATCGCCGTCCGGCGACCACGCGGGCGCCTCGTCGCGGTAGGGCGAGCCCGCCGTCAGGCAGGTGCCGGGGTCGGCCGGGTCGGCTCCGAGGTCCTTCACCCAGATGTCAGTGTTGCCGTTGGCATCCGAATGATACGCCACCTCAGTGCCGTCCGGGGAGATGGCGGCCCAGTGCTCCTCGGCGTCGGTCGCCAGCACGTCTTGCCGGTCGGTGCCGTCGGTGTTGATGATACAGATGTCGGCATCGCCTGCCCGGCGGGTGCTGGTGAAGATGATCTTGGCGCCATCGGGCGCGTAGGACGGCTCATTGTCCGCGCCGGGCCCGGTGTCGTCGGTAACCCGCGTCAGTCCACTGCGATCTCCGGTCTCGGCGTCAATGATGAAGATGGCCTCTGACGGCCCTCGCCGGCTCACGATGGCAAGCGCGGTGCCCGCCGGGTTGTACGCCGGCTGCCGCCCTCCCTCATCGGCGAAGTCCAGGTCGTTGTCCGAAGGCGTCAGCAACATCAGCCCGCCGCCGGTCTCGTTGATGCGGTTTATGTAGAGCCTTCCGTTGCCGCCGAAGGACGCGAATGCGATGTGCCCTTGTGAACTCCAGGCGACTCGTTCGGAGACATTCTGGTACACCAGGCTGGCCTCGTCGCCGCCACATCCTGCCAACATCGCCACCCCACATATCACCGCGGCAAACACCAGCACACGCACTTCCAGCCGGCTGCTCATCAGTTCGCTCTCTCCTCGGTGCGGCAGGCGCGGCCCCAGCCACTCGGTCCGCGCCCGGGTACCTGTCTTATACGACAGTCTTCGGCACGCAAAAGTTTCGGGGGACGTGGGGCGATTATAACGGCCTTCGAATCATCGGTCAAGCCGCACCCCCACGCGGGCCGCGTGCGAGAACCGTAGGCAAGTCAGCGCATGTCCTCCCGCGCAGGAGAGACCGCGCCGGTCGCAACCCCCTTTCCCAGCGGAGCGCTTGCGCTCCGGTGTCCCCAATTAGAGCGGAGCGCTTGCGCTCCGCGCCCAGGGCAAGCCCTCGGGGGGGTAGAGGGGTGGCGATGGGCCAAGAAAAACGACCCCGGCGTAGACCGGGGCCGTGAGCCCAGATGGCACAGTCCTGTCGGATGTTGGCTTGGCCGACTACTGGCTCGGGTCAATGTAGAAGTTCCAGGGCCCGTTCCAAGTGCCCTCGTTGATCTTTATCATATCGTCCTTGGGCAAGGACTTGGCGTGACCGTCCGTGAAGGCGACGTCGCATTGCTGGTTGTGCCGACCGCAGGAAGTCTTGTCCGTGGAGCTCCAGTGCAGGGCGCTCTTGAGCGAGGAGAGGTAGTTGCTGGAAGAGATGACGAACTGCGAGTGGCTGTCGAAGAACAGATACATCTGCGCCGGGGAGTCTATCTTGGCCTCGGACTTGAGCCAGGTCCCGTCGTGGTTCCAGCCATAGTTGTCGGTGAGAGGCAGACTCGTGTCGGTGCGGTTGCCGCTGGGGCAGTAGAAGATCTGGGAGTTCTGGACGTACGGCTGGAGGAAGGCCGGCCAGTGGTTGTATGTGTCGGCCAGACTGATGCTCCCCCAGGGGGACGACATCGGTCCTGCGGAGTCAGCCACCGACATGAACATCCCATCGTAGTCTTGCCGGTACATAATCTCGGCCAGGACGATCTCCTTGATGTTGCTCAGACAGGAGGTCTGCCGGGCCTTCTCACGGGCGCGGGCGAAGACCGGGAATAGGATCGCCGCCAGGATGGCGATGATCGCTATCACGACCAACAACTCGATCAGCGTAAATCCGCGTCTCACAACAAACACCTCCAGGCTTGGATGCGGGAGGCGGGAAGCGAGCGGCGAGAGTACGGCGGCACCTCGCTGGTCGCTAGGCCACCATCCACCCCAAATGAGTGAGTTGAGACCATCCGAGTTTAGCGGACAGCCTCATAGGTTGTCAAGAGATACTTCGCCAGTTGGCGCGACATCACCTGCCTGCGAGGGACCCTTTCTCTCCAGGGAAGGGCACCAGGACGCAGGGGCACACTCACCTATTCCCCTTGTCTGCGCCTCGCCGGGTCGAATCCAGGACCCGAGAAATGGGTGAGTGTGCCCGGCTGGAAAGAAAAACGCCACAGGCCGAGGAGACCTGTGGCGCGGGATAGCGTGCGCGCTCAGCGCACATCCTCAGTTGGGCGGCGCGGACAGCGGCAACAAGCGGCCGGTGTGGATCAGTCCACCCAGTCGATTCGCCAAGGCGGCAGTCTGTCGTTGGCGTCGCCGCCGGCGTTCTCGATCAGCGCGTCCTTGGGCAGCGACTTCGCGTGGCCGTCACAGTAGCAGGCATTCGCCTGCTCGTTGTGGCGATAGGCCCGCTCCTTCTTCTCAGAGCGGCCCCAGCCCAGCGCGCTCTGCAGGGCCGCCAGAGTGTTGTCGCTGCTGATGAAGAAGTACGAGTGGGAGTCCAGGAAGCAGAAGGTCTCAGACGGGTACTCGATCTTGGCCTCAGGTACCCCGCGTAGTCCGTCGTAGTTGAAGCCGTAGGCGTCAATGAGGGGCAATGTGGCGTCCTTGGCGCCGCTGGGGCAGTAGAATATCTGTGCGTTCCGGATGTAAGGGGTGTAGAAGGCGGGCCACTCGTCATAGTCATCTACGTCGGAGTGAAAGCCCCAGGGAGTATCCATGGCCATATCGCGGCCATAGTGCCATATCTCGTCATAGTCCGAAAGGTACATCTTCGCGGCCAGGCCGATCTCCTTGAGGTTGCTCAGACAGGAAGTCTGCCGCGCCTTCTCACGGGCGCGGGCGAAGACCGGGAACAGGATCGCCGCCAGGATGGCGATGATCGCTATGACGACCAACAACTCGATCAGCGTAAATCCGCGTCTCATCACAAACACCTCCAGGCTCGGATGCGGGAGGCACGAAGCGAGAAGCGGGACAGAACGCCATCCTGCTGCTGGCTTCGTCGGCCACCTGCGCCAGATGAGTGAGTTGGGACGATGGCAGTATACGCACTCGCGGCGCGGAATGTCAAGGGCTAACGGCGGCCAGGACCCGTGGATGGGCACTGCGGCCGTCTTACAGTGCTGTATTGGAGGATGCCCTCCGCCAAGGGCGCACAGGAAGGAACGGCCCCCACCGGATGGTGCGGTGGGGGCCGTTTCGGCTGCAAAAGAGGGAACTCACCGTGCGTCTGAACCGCGCGGAGTGTTCCTCACTCCATCTCGATGCTCATAAGCGAGTCGCTCGTGGCCGAATCGATCGCGTCCGGCTTGAGCCACTTGACGTGGCCGTCAACGAATGAGTAGTTCGCGCCGCCGTTGTGGCGCTCGGCCCAACCGGTGGGCACCCAGCCGCGGGTGTTATCCGCGGGCGTGAGATCATCCTCGTTGCCGTCGCTCTCCATCAGGAAGATCACGCTGGAGGCATCCTGTATCGCCGCCAGCGCCTGGCCTCTGGGCGGTGTGGGCGCGGGGGAGTCCTGGTGGCAGTCGTTGATGGCGTAGCCGCCGTTCTGACCGCAGTCGTTGTAACTGCCGTCGAAGAGGGGGCTGCTGGGCCTGCGGCTGGGGCAGATGAAGACCTGCACGTTCTTGACATAGGGGAAGATGGCGCCGCGCCAGGTGCCGTCCACCCCGTCCCCGTTGCCGCCTCCGCCGAAGTTGTAGTCCTCTGTGACCAACAGTTCGTCGTAGTCCTGGGCGTACATACTCACGCCGAGTTGAAGCTGCTTGAGGTTGCTGCCGCAGCTCGCCTGTCGCGCCTTCTCGCGAGCACGAGCGAACACCGGGAAGAGGATCGCCGCCAGGATGGCGATGATCGCTATCACGACCAACAACTCGATGAGCGTGAAGCCACGTCTCATCACATACACCTCCGGGTTTGGAGGCGAGAGGCGGGATGCGAGACGCGAGAGTACGACACTCTCGTCGTCTCTCGCCCAGCCACCATCCCCTCCGAATGAGTGAGTCTGGACGATCTCAGTATACCCAACGTCGCGGCAGGCTGTCAACGTGGATAGCAGCGGGCAATCGGCAACGGCAAGGCTAACCGCACAGACGCAGAGAGCGCAGAGAACGGCA